>CAZEZE010000069.1:0-10089 GCA_964516445.1 uncultured Chitinophaga sp.
AGTTGTATGTTACCTATCTTTACCACTTTGGAAACGGCAAATTTACAACCTAAAACCGGAGTTTTCGAATGCAGGGCTTTTTAAAAACAAAACCGGCTTTCAACCAGTTTTTGATACTGATCAGTGTGGTGCTGGTTAGTTTTTTTGTGTTAGGGCTCATCGGTACGCTGGTACTCTCATCGGTGACCGGGATCGGCATCTCTGAAATGTCGGATATGTCCAAAATGGATTTTTCCAAACCCGGGGCCATTCATTTTCTCCGGGGAATGCAGTTGGTCCAGTTCATCAGCCTCTTTATTGTGCCCGCAATCATTTGTACCTGGCTGTTCAGCGGGAACAGGAGAAAATACCTCTGGCTGAAAAAACCTGTACATCCCGGTTTTTTCATTGCGGGAGTGGGGCTGATGCTGATCGCCATTCCATTTACCAACTGGCTGGGACAATTGAATCAAAATATTCCCTTTCCGTCCGGTATTGAAAAATGGATGAAAGCGCAGGAAGACGATGCGGCGAAAACGATACAGGCGCTTTTATCAAGACAAACCATCAAAGATCTTTTTCTGAACATCTTTTTTATAGCGGGACTCGCCGCGGTGGGTGAAGAATTATTGTTCCGGGGTATGGCGCAGCGGTTGCTCATAAAAATGTTTAAGAGTCCCTGGGCGGGGATCATCATTTCCGCTGCAATTTTTTCCGCCATGCACATGCAGTTCTACGGATTCCTGCCAAGGTTTGCACTGGGCATTTTGCTCGGCGCTATCTACTGGTACAGCGGCAGCCTCTGGGTGGCCATCCTGGCGCATTTTATCTATGACGCGGTACTGATCGTACTGGCCTGGTATTACCCGGAGATGCTGAATGATGAGAACAACCTGCCGGTCACCGGGCTGGCAGTAGCGGGTATCATCAGTCTTGCACTGGTGGTACTACTGCTGACCTGGATGCAAAAACGAACAGCCACAACGTTTAAAGAGGCATATGCTGAAGATGCGATACCGGTAAAAGATAATCCCTTTTGATATTTCATTATGGCACTGAACTGGTCCGTATTTAAAACAAGAGCCACGACCGCCGTATTTTTTGTGGCGGTTATGCTGCTGGGACTGCTGTGGAACCAATGGAGTTTCCTGGTATTGTTCACCATCATTCATTTTGGCTGCTGGTGGGAATGGCTGAAACTGGCGGAGAAAATTCACCAGACTTCTTTTCATATCTACACTAAACTCGGTTTCATGCTGGCGGGTTACGGACTGATGCTCTGGTTTTGCAACCCGGTCATTTACCAGTTGAACGGGTTCGGACTGAAGGATAATTTTTCCCTGCCGGTTTCAGCCGCCGGGTTCCTATTATTATTGATCGGGATCTTTCAAAGCAACCCGGTGAATATAAAAGCATTTGCCATGGCGGTTGGAGGATGGATATATATTTCATTGGGATGGGGACTGATGATCGATCTTGCCGCGGTAAGCGTTTCCCTGTTCCAGGGTATTGAACCGGGTCTGCAGTGGAGGCCATTCGACTATTCGATGGTGCTCATCCCCTGTGTGATCATCGTCTCCGTATGGGTGAATGATACCATGGCTTACCTCGTGGGTTCACTCATCGGGAAAACCCCGCTCTCACCCATTTCTCCCAAGAAAACATGGGAGGGCACGATCGGGGGCGTTGTGCTCTGTATCGTTGCGGTTGGCTTCCTGTTCTCCGCTATTTCAACAGAATCCGTTGTACCGGGGTTTCACACTTTTATTGAAAAGAAGACCTGGTTCTTTATTGCCGGTATAGCCGCCATTACAGGCACGTTCGGGGATCTTTTTAAATCTAAATTCAAGCGGTTGGCGGGAGTGAAAGACAGCGGCACATTCCTGCCCGGTCACGGTGGCTTTCTCGACCGTTTTGACTCCATGCTGATGGCAACCACGTTTGTATGGTTGTACGTTAAACTATTGATGCGCTGAGAAGTCGGAGCTGCAGCAAATAATGCCTGCAACCTTTCATTTCTGTTTATGAAGAAGCTTTTTATACTTTCAGTTTTTGGGTTTTGTTTTGATCAAACCTATGCACAATCTTCTGAATGGGGGATCACATTCACTCCTGCAATCGTTCATACTACGTCCTATAATGCCGGGCTGCAATTGGGCGGGGAATACCGGTTCAGCAACCGGCTGGGTTTACTTACGGAATTCACCGTAGCAATTAAACGAGAGCCGGATGCCTCGTCTCCGGATCAGCGTTTTTTCCGGGTTAAACCCGAACTGAGGTATTTTTTATCCCAGGGAAAAAAGCAGGCGGGTCCTTATACCGGATTTCAACTGTCATACAGCTCCCGGAACTGGAAGAGGATTGACGGCAGCTATTTTGAGAATAAAATCTATGATGACAGCGCCATTACTTTTCAAAGTGCATCCGTCCGTTCACCGGTCTTTACTTCTTCCGCGCAGGTGGGCACACTTGTTAACCTGGGCGATCATTTTTGCCTCGACCTTTTCCTGGGTATCGGAGCCAGGGTGATCCATACCACTTATTCGGATGTTCAAAACAGGGGTAAGGTCTATTCCCTGCCTCCCAAATGCAGGATCATGATCTCCCCTGACCCGGCCTGGTGGGTGAACGGGACCATTACCCGGGTACATTTCAACACCGGGGTCCGGTTCCTGTACCGGTTCTGATGAGGTAAGCCTGTTATATTCAGCACTGCTTTACCTATTTTTGGTATTCAATAAGGCTCAATGACCATCCACAAAGAAGGATTTAAATCCATAGCCGTATCGGTATTCCTGTTTGGAATTATCAATGTCCTTTCCTTTTATTTTATCAGTTATTCATTGCCGCTGCTGAGCTGGCTGATCTTTTTGGCAACGGTTGTCCTGCTTTTATTCATCATTTCTTTTTTCCGTATTCCCAAAAGGAACCTGACCATCCGTGACAATGCGATCGTGGCTCCGGCGGACGGGAAAGTAGTGGCGATCGAGGAAGTACAGGCGGATGAATATTTCACTGACCGGCGTATCCAGGTTTCGATCTTCATGAGCCCGCTCAATGTGCATGTGAACCGTAACCCCGTGAGCGGGGAAGTGGCCTACAGCCAGTACCACAAAGGCAAATACCTTGTAGCCTGGCATCCGAAATCATCCACGGAGAATGAACGACATTCGGTGGTGTACCGGAAAGACGGGAAAGAGATCCTGGTTAAACAAATTGCCGGCGCCCTGGCCAAACGTATCTGTAATTACCTTCAGGCCGGAATGGAAGTGAAGCAAACGGAAGAAATGGGATTCATCAAGTTCGGTTCCCGTGTTGACCTGCTCCTTCCGCTGGATGCCAAAGTGCTGGTGAAAATAGGTGATAAGCCGCAGGGGGGTGTGACCGTAGTAGCCACCTGGTAATACTTTAGAAAATTTCCTCTAATTGTTTCAGTGAATAAACCGTGTAGGTCGGAAGCACACCATTGACCATTACGGGTTCTCCGCCCAGGTGGTTTACATGAACCTGGTCGATCCCGGCGTTGATGGCTCCCAGTATATCCACATCAACCGTGTCCCCGATCATGATACTTTCTTCCGGTGCGGCGCCGGTCTTCCGGAACGCGTATTCAAAGATCTCCCGGTGCGGCTTCAGGCTGTTGCTACCCTCCGAAGTGATCACCTCTATGAAGTATTTATCAAGACCGGAACTTTTCAGTTTACCATGCTGCGTTTTTTCAAACCCGTTGGTGATCAGGTGAAGCCTGTATTTTTTTTCAGTCAGGTAATCGAGTATTTCCGTGGTATGGGGGAACAGCAGTTTCCGGGTGGGCAGGAGTTCGAGGAAGAGCACTCCCATTTCACGGGCCAGTGGCTCATCCGCGATCCTGAAATCCAGCAGGGCCAGCCACATCCTTTTCCAGCGAAGTTCATCCACTTTAATAAAGCCCTTCCGGTAACGGTCCCAGAGTTTATCGTTATGAGCAAGATAATTTTTATGAAAAAGTTCAAAATCGTTCACGCCCCTGTTCCGCAACTCCAGCCGGTTATACAGTTCCCCGAGTGTCTGCCGGCTGTTGGCCTCAAAATCCCACAGGGTATGATCCAGGTCGAAAAAGAGATGTTTATACTTCATTACAATTGTAGATTTGCAAAGAAACCGCAAATATTCAAAACTCAATATTCAATTTTCAATGAACATCGTTGTAACCGGAGCATCCAAAGGAATAGGGAAGGCCATTGCGGAGATATTTGCTGCACGGGGCCATCATCTGTTTATATGCTCCAGGGCCGAAGTATCGTTGTATAAAACCGTAGAAGAGCTGATGACAAAATACCCGGCTGCCATCATCAAGGCCAGACCTGCTGATCTCAGCCGGAAAGAGGAGGCAAAGGGTTTTGGCGCCTGGTGCCTGGAATATGGAGTTCCGGACATACTCGTCAACAATGCCGGCTTATTTGAGCCAGGCAGCGTTTACAATGAACCCGAGGGTACGCTGGAAAGCCAGCTGGCAACCAATCTGTACAGCGCTTACCATATTACCCGGACGGTGCTGCCCTGGATGATGGAACGACGTAGCGGTCATATCTTTAATATGTGTTCCATCGCTTCCCTGGCCGCTTATGAGAACGGCGGCGCTTACAGTATCAGCAAATTCGCTTTATACGGATTCAGCAAGAACCTGCGCGAGGAAATGAAGAACTATGGCATTAAGGTCACCGCCATACTACCCGGGGCGGTCATGACAGATTCATGGGGCAGTTTTGATAATTCTTCCCAAAGGATCATGGAAGCGGAGGATATCGCGAAAATGGTTTATGCCGCCGCCTTGCTTTCCCCGCAGGCCTGTGTGGAAGATATCGTCATCCGGCCCCAACAGGGCGACCTGTGAACCGCTGGCAGCGCTATTGCCCCTTTGGTATATTTTATATCCTTCTTTAGTAAAGCCGTTCTATTTTCATCAACTGAACATGAAACGGACCTTCCTGATAGTATCCCTTTTATTTGCCCTGTTGATGCAGGGACAAGTGAGTTTCAGGACAATTGTCCCGCAGCAACCTGTCATTGCCGGCGAATCCTTCCAGGTGCAGTATATTCTGGAAGGGAGCGATAAAACAGCGCTTATCAGCCCGCCGGTATTCCGGGGCTTCCGCCTGATCAGCGGACCGAACATTTATACAGGCTCCGCCCATACGGTAACGGGCGCGGTACAGGTCCGGAACTATGTGTATACACTGGAAGCACCGAAGACCGGGCGGTTTATCATACCCGCTGCGACAATTATGCTTGATAACAGGAGTATCAGCAGCAGGGAGGCAATAGTGGAAGTGAGACTGCCCCAGGAGGCAGCACAACTTTTCAATAAGAAAGGGGAACCGGTGAATCCGGATTATTATCTCCGGCCGGGAGAAGATCCCTATCAAAAGATCAGGGAGAACCTTTTTTTAAGGGTTCAGGTTGACAAAAGATCCTGCGGGGTAGGGGAACCTGTGCTGGCCACTTTCAAATTATATTCAAGACTGGAATCAAAGACAGATATAGAGAAGAACCCCGGCTTTTATGGATTTACGGTTTATGATGTGGTGGGACTGTCCGACAAACAGGTGGCGACTGAAAAGATCAACGGAAAGGTCTTTGATGTGCATACCATCCGCAAGGTTCAGCTTTATCCGTTACAGGCCGGCAAATACAGTATCGATCCGCTGGAAGTAAGGAACAGGGTGGAGTTTTCCCGAAGCGCTGTTCATAAAAGAACGGAACAGGAGATCGCGGAAGGCATGATGGGTGTTGAAAAAGAGGAACCGGCTGCGGAGGGGACAACGGTTTATGAAACTGTGGCGGCCACCGAACCCATATCAGTGGAAGTGCGACCGCTTCCTGAAAAATCCAGACCTGCCGCTTTTTCAGGAGCGGTAGGCAGGTTTACGATCCGGACAAGACTGCACGAAACGGAGCTGGCAAAAAATGAACAGGGATTCCTGGAAATAACGATAAGCGGCACTGGTAATTTTATTCAACTGGATGCCCCGGTATTGAAATGGCCCGCGGGAGTGGAAGGATTTGATCCGGTGATCAAAGATGAACTGGACAAATCAAATTCGCCCCTGAATGGAAGTCGCTCATTCATATATCCTTTTGTCAGCGCCACTCCCGGAAATTATACGATCCAGCCGGTCAGCTTTTCATATTTTGATACGGACAGTAATTCTTACAGGACCATCAGCGCCGGCAGTATCCCGTTTGAAATAAGTAACCGTGTGCTCATGGCTCCGGAAACAGAAGGACCAAAGGTCTCATTAGCAGAAAAGAATGAAAGGGCCGCGAGGATTGCCGGTGGTATCGCCGTCTTGCTGCTGTTGCTGATACTTCTCTATTGGATATTTATAAGGAAGGATACAAAAGTGAGAGTACAGGCGATGCCCATAACAAATGAACGGTTCTCTGACGTTCATTTCCTGGAGCCGGCCATTATCGCCCTGGATGGCGATGATAAGATATTTTTCAGGGCCCTGCAAACATCGGTATGGGCCTGGGCTTCCGCGCGGTTCGGGCTCACCGGAAGTTTAATGAACAAGCATCAGCTTTCTGAAAAGATGAACAGCGGGTTAAAGGATACAACACTTTCGCAAACCCTGCTGGAAGTACTGGAAAAGTGCGAAGCGGGGATCTTTACCAATGCCAGCCTGGAAGAAGACAGGGTGGGCCTGCTGCAGCGGGTGAGAACCGTCATGGAGAAAGCGGGAGAATCACTACTCTGAGTATTTGTAACCCACTCCGCGGACGGAATGAAAATACTTCGGGTTGCGGCTGTCTTCTTCAAAATATTTCCGGAAATTCAGAATGAAATTATCGATCGTGCGGGTGGTGGGGTACACATTGTAGCCCCAGACGGACTGCAGGATCTTTTCCCGGGCAACCACTTCATTCTTGTTTTCGATCAGCAGTTTCAGCAGCATGGCTTCTTTCTTACTGAGCGGGATCTTCTCACCATTGGCCCTGGTTGCTTCCTGCGCTTTGAAATCGATCGTGTTCCCGCCAAACATATAGGTATCGCCAATGTTGGTCTTGTCCAGCAGTTTCTTGTTTTTGTCGATAAGTTTGTTGACCCGTAACAGCAATTCCTCGAGGTTAAAGGGTTTGGTGAGATAATCATCAGCCCCTTTTTTCAATCCCAGTACACGGTCAGCACTGCTGTTCTTCGCGCTGAGGATGAGGATGGGTACCTCATTATTGTTCAGCCGGATCGTTTCCGTTACACTGATGCCATCCATTTCCGGGAGCATCACATCCAGGATGATGAGATCAAAGTATTCTCCCTGCACAGCATTCAATGCGGAAACCCCGTCATAGGCCGAGGTCACGGAAAAACCTTCCAGCTCCAGGTTCAGCCGGAGGGCTTCATGGAGGTTCTCTTCGTCTTCCACCAGCAGGATGGATGTTTTGCGTTCTTCACTCATAGCTTGAAACTAACGGCAAAATTACTGCCACGGGGTTCATTATTTGTCACCGAAATGTCGGCATTATGATCCCGGGCGATAATACTGCAAAGGTAAAGTCCAAGCCCGGTACCCTGTTTGGTGCGGGTGGCCTCATTCCCGATACGGTAGAACCGGGTAAAGATCTTTTTCTTTTCCTCATCGGGTATGCCCGGACCTTCATCGGTGATATGGAGTTCAATACCTGACCGGCTTTTCCGGAGCAGCGCGGAGACGGGTGTTTCCTTAGGGGAGTATTTGAGTGCGTTCTCCACCAGGTTGCTGATCATAATTTGTAATAAGAGCGGGTCCCCTTTGATGGCAGCATCAGGTTCGATGTCTTCCCGGAAACTCCGGTCAGGAAACCGGTTCCGGAAATCATGCAGGGAGTCTTTCAGCAGGTCAGACAGGTCCAGTTCTTCCCGGGAAGAGTTATAGCGCCCTCCCTCCAGTTGGGAGGCGATCAGGATATTATTGGTAAGGAAATTGAGCCGGGTCGTTTCATCCAGCGTATTGCGGATGAGTTTTTTCTGTTTTTCAGGATCAAGATTATATTTCTGCAGGGTTTCCAGGTTCAGCCGGGCAACGGATATGGGTGTCTTGAGTTCATGTGTTACGGCCATCATGAAATTTTGCTGTTGTTGCTGCAAATAGAGCTGCCGGCGCACTGAGCGGTACACAAAGCCCGCACCCACCAGGATCAGAAACAGGAATGTTACGCCTTCTGCAATATACTTCGCCGTATTTCTTTTGGATTCGCTTTCGATACGTGACTGTTCAGCAGAAAAGAGCTGCGCATTCATTTCCGTTTTCTTACCGTTGAGCTGAGCATACTGCTGGTTGGCCAGTTCCCGGTTCTGTTTTTCCAGCGAAATGAACCACCACAGCAGCGCCGCTATAATATAGACCAGCAGCATCCAGTAAATAACGGTGACCCGTTTCAGTTTTATCCGGCTGCTGTCAGGCATGGGGTCAGGGTTGTTTTTTCTCAATACGGAGTCCGACGTTCATCACGTTTTCCAGCGGATCCTCCCGCATTACCTGTTCAATGGTAAAGGTATACTCACCCGGTTTGCGGAAACGGAAGGGCATGCCCACAGGCGTCAGCGGGATGCGGTGTTCATAGATATCATCCATACCGCTTCCCGACCAGCCGGTCTCATCGTTGCCGAGTTGCAGGTCGTAGCGAGCCGACCGGGTACTGTCCTCCCCGGGTTGCCGGGTGCTGAGATTAATGTAGATGTTGTTGTAATTGTATTTATCCTTATGCCGAAGCGTTATAAATAGCTGATATTCGGATGCAGTGTCCTTAATGGTAAAACGAAAGGAGGGTTTAAAACTGCTTTTCCAGCTATGACCGGGAATAGTGGCCGTCTTTTCATAGAGGTCAATGGTCTGGCAGGCCGCGAGCCAAAATATGCAAGCTGTAAGAATGATGAAGAATATATTCGTCCGCTTCATTCCGTAAAGATATGCTTATGATTTTTCCTAAAACTTGAGCCTTGAATCTTGAGTCTTGTGCCTTGTACCTTTCACCTTGTGTCTTGTACCTTTTCCCTTGTCCTTTAGAGCACATTCAAAACCTGTTCCTTCGCCTTCTCCAGTTCATCCTTCATCATCACCACGCATTTCTGAATGGTAGAATCATAGGCCTTGGAGCCGGTGGTATTTATTTCGCGGCCGATCTCCTGTAGTACAAAGGATAATTTTTTCCCCTTTGATTCGGCATTTTCCTCCAGCAGTGTCCTGAAATAATCGCAATGGTTTTTAAGTCGCACCTGTTCTTCGCTGATATCGATCTTTTCTATGTAATATATAAGCTCCTGTTCGAGCCGGTTGCCGTCATAATTTTCCTTGCCCACATTCTCTTCCAGCAGCCGGGTGATACCATCCCTGATTTTTGTCTGACGGAGCGGTTCCAGTTTGGCGACCTCTTCCTGTTGCTGTAAAATATTGGTGATCCTGCTTTTCAGGTCCTCTTCCAGGGATCGCCCTTCTTCCTGCCGGTGCAGGTTAAGGTCCTCAATCGCGCTTACTAGCACATTTTGAAAATCAGCCCATTCCGCGTCTGAAAGCGTATCACCGCTGGGGGTGATCACTTCAGGTAATTTCACCAGCGTACTCAGGATATGGGAGGGGTCCAGGTTGAGCGCCTTAGAGAGTTCGGCCAGGGGCTGGTAATAGGATTTTGCCAGGTCGGTATTGATGGTAACAGGTTTTGCACTGCCGGTATCTTTCAGGCTGATGGTACAATCAACAGTACCGCGGCCCAACCGCTCCGAGAGCATGCGGCGGATATCAAATTCAAAAGGCCTTAGGAGGGAAGGCAGTTTCAGTTGCAGGTCAAATTGTTTTCCGTTCAGTGATTTGATATCAACCAGGAACGTTTTGTCACCCACGTTTTTTTCCGCCCTTCCGAAACCGGTCATTGATTTAAGCATGAAGCATTTTTTAAACGAGGGTAAAGGTATTTTTATTTATTGATTAAAGCCCGGTTGTTATTACTGCACTGGTCCGCGGGCCGTATCCAAAAAAATCCGGGAGATGAAAGAAGGGAGATAAAAGCCCTGAATTAAAAATCCCCCCCCTTTTTACCGGGGAGGGACATTTATATGGATGGGTTAGTAAGTACCGGGAAATAAATTTCCCGACA
>CAZEZE010000070.1:0-10065 GCA_964516445.1 uncultured Chitinophaga sp.
ACTTTAGCTTTAAATAATAATAAAGAAGGCATGATCACTGTAATTATACCTGCATTGAATGAACAGGAAACGGTTGGGAAAGTTGTCGGCCTTGCAAAAAATTCTGCGAATGTTACCGAAGTGATCGTAGTAGATGACAAATCGATGGATAACACTGTCGAATTAGCCAGGAAAGCCGGGGCCTCCGTTATCACAAGTACCAAACTGGGAAAAGGGACATCTATGAAAGACGGAATACTCGTGGCAAAAAATGAACTAATCGCTTTTCTTGATGCGGATATCCTGACATATCCTGAGAATGTGATCGAACTGCTCACAGCTCCTCTGATCAATGACCAGACGGATTTTGTAAAATCCTATTTTACCCGGCAAGCCGGAAGGGTGACGGAATTGGTGGCCAAACCACTTTTATCTATCCTTTACCCGGCCTTTCCCAACTTTAGACAGCCTTTGAGCGGCATGATCGCCGGCAGGAAAAAATTCTTTTCCCGCTGCGAGTTTGAAGAAGGTTATGGCGTTGATATCGGAATCCTAATAGACATGTACCAGCTGAAAGCCAGAATTGCCGAGGTGAATATCGGAACAATTGAAAACCGGATGCAGACGCTGGACCAACTGGGCAAAATGAGCCGTGAAGTGGCAAAAACAATCATCAAAAAATCGAAAGGTATTGAAGAACAGAACCTGGAAACCTATGAGAATATACAGGTGATCAGAGAGCAAATGGAATTTGCTATCCGGGAAGGTCTGCAATCGCTTAAAAAGATAGCAGTGTTTGATATGGACAATACGGTTCTTCGCGCCAGTTTTATCAATACAGCGGCCGGAACATTCGGTTTCAGGGACGAACTGACAGATATTGTTTCAAATAACAACAACCCTTTCATCCGTACTAAGATGATCGCCCGCCTGCTCAAAGGCAAAACGATCGGCGACCTGCTCGAAGTAACAGACAGTATCCCTGTAACTCCAAATTTACAGGAACTGATCAGCGAACTAAAGGCACAGGGGTATTTCACCGGGATCATCAGCGACAGCTATGATTGTATCACCAATCACCTGAAAAACAAATTCGGGTTTGATTTTACCATTTCGAATGAACTGGAATTTTCAAAAAGCATAGCCACCGGCGAAGTGAAAATACCTTCCTTCTTCTTACTGGATGACAAAAGTCAGTGCAAGCACGATTATTGCAAACTGAACGCCCTGATCAAGATCTGCGAAAAATATGAGGTGGATATTAAAAACTCTTTTATAGTAGGCGATGGCGAAAATGATATCTGTATCATCCGGAAGGCCGGGATAGGTGTTTCCTTCTGCTCCACGAATGCCTTTGTTGATTCTGTAGCAGATTATATCATCAAAGAGCCGGATTTCAAACTCCTGATACCCATACTTAACTGAAAGCAAAGCTTTTTTCATTTTTACCCTTGTACTGCAAAAGGTCATAGATTTGAACTATAACTAAAACCCAAAAGTGCTAAAATCGCTTTACCAGTTTGTCATCAGGTATCTGCGTACCAAACTCAGCAGGATACAACTGATTATGGTGATAGCGACTCTGACGGGTTTTATATCGGGAATGCTGGCAGTCCTGCTTAAAATTTTTGTTCACACTATTCAAAATTTAATCAGCAAACTTCCCTACAGTAATTTTTCTTTTTTGTTGTTGCCCGCAACTGGTTTGATCCTGGTCGTTTTCCTGATCCGTCACTTTTTCGGGGGACATATCGAAAGAGGAATTGCAATGGTATTGAAGGCAATTGCGCGTAAATCATCAATTATTCCGCTGCGGCATACTTACCTACATTTGGCAAGCAGTTCAATAACAGTTGGCCTGGGCGGTTCAGTAGGGCTTGAGGCCCCCATTGTTGCAACGGGCTCGGCCGTGGGTTCCAATATATCTCGTATCAGCGACCTGAACTACCAGGAAAGGACTTTATTGATCGCATGTGGGGCCGCGGCCGGAATTTCAGCAGTCTTTAATGCGCCAATAGCCGGTGTGATCTTCGCGGTAGAAGTGTTATTAACCGAAACGATAATCAGCTATTTCATCCCCCTGATCATTTCGTCCGTAGTTGGAGTTTTATGTTCCAAGATTATCCTGAAAGAATCTTCCTTGTTCAATTTTGTTCTGCAGGAATCCTTTGACTACAGAAATGTGCCTTACTACCTCGTACTGGGCATTTTGGCCGGGTTTATCTCGCTATATTATGCAACGGCCTATAAACAAACCGAACACAGCATGCAGGGTTGGAAATTGAACAATTATATCAGGGCGATGACAGGAGGTTTGATCCTGGCGGTCATTTACTTTGTTTTTCCCCCGCTGTTCGGCGAAGGCTATGAAAGTGTAAAGATGGTAGCGAATGCTGCCATTGAAACATTTACGGATAATACTAAATTGTTTTCGCTGTTCAGCGATAACTGGGGCCTGATTGTATTCACGGGCCTGATAGTACTTATGAAACCCGTTGTTGCAGGTATTACTATCGGGAGCGGCGGAAATGGCGGAAATTTTGCCCCTTCTTTATTCACAGGCTCTTACCTAGGATTCTTTTTTTCAAATCTGCTCAATCATACGCCGTGGATCAAGATACCCGTAAGCAACTTCAGCCTTGTGGGAATGGCGGGTGTGCTGAGCGGTGTGATGTACTGTCCTTTAACTGCCATTTTTCTAATTGCGGAGATCACCAACGGTTATGAATTGTTCATACCGCTGATGATCGTTTCCTCCATCTCTTTTTTCATCGTCAGGTCCCATGAACCCTATTCAATGGAAACCAAAAAGCTGGCCCTGGAAGGACAGATCTTCACACATAAGAAAGAAAAAAATATTCTTACGTCCATACGGCTTGATGAATTGCTGCATGACAAATATGAAAGCATTGGCGCTGATAAAACCTTGGGTGACCTGGTGGAAATAATCAAGCGAAGTGAAAAAAATATATTCGCTGTCGTTGACAACCAGGAACGGTTTGCAGGTATCATTGAACTGAAT
Organism: uncultured Chitinophaga sp.; assembly: GCA_964516445.1. GTDB lineage: Bacteria > Bacteroidota > Bacteroidia > Chitinophagales > Chitinophagaceae > JJ008. The sequence goes on from CAZEZE010000070.1 coordinate 3,002, forward strand.
GATATTAAGCAACGGCTTTTCGAGCCGGATCAATTTGAAAAAACTTCCATACGCTCTATCATGAAGAAACCGCCTGCTGTTTTACTATACGATCAGGATATGCACTCGGTAATGGAAAAATTTGATACCACACAAAGCTGGTACCTGCCGGTCCTTGACAGGGAAAGAAAATTCAACGGGTTCATTTCCAAGACAAAATTGTTCAATAAGTACAGGGAGATCCTCGCTTCGCAGGGAGACCTGTATGACTAAATAGCCTTATTTCTATTGAAGCCAATATACTGGACCCTGGAAACAAACAAGACAAATGCTGATATGTGCTCCGGATATTCTGAAAATAAAAGGAAATATTTTAGAGGCTGTCAAATATCGGTTTGACAGCCTCTTAATTTTAATCATCATCTTCCTTATCCTTTCCTTCATCCTTATTCTTATCCTCATTTCCGTTCGCATCCGTTGCCGCGTTCCCTGCCTGCAGTTCACTGTGCCGGATCAACCCGCCCAGGTGCGCTGTTTGCGCCATGGTACCGAAGGAAGCCAGGGATAAAACCAGGCATAAAGCAAAAACGGCTTTCGCCATGGATGCTTTTTTCCTGAGAAAGATTCCGGCCAATGCCGCAACTCCGGAAATGGCAATCACGATCAGCGCGATCTTAGCCATGTCTTCATGCTTTTCGATCATGTTCTCCGTTACGCCGGGTAAGTGTTCCACCAGTTCTTCCGTACCCTCCCCGGTCAGGAAAACAGGAATGGTAAACAGGGCGGCTGCCAGCAGCAGAAAGAGCGAAAGGGTTTTGATTGTTTCATTTTTTTGGATCATTCCAAGAATCAGTATCCCGCCACCGATCACGGACAGGAAAAGAGGCGCATGATTCAGCGCGAGGTGAATTTGAGCTGCGTTCATAGATAATATTTTATGTTGTAAATGAATTAATGCTGCAGTATATCCATGCGTTGGCTGCAGCGTGCAATGCGTCCTTTATGCAACCCGGGGAGGGTGAAAAATACCGGCAACAGTTTTGCAGGGTAAACCCTGTTCGTAACAAAGGATAAAAACGGCCCCCGGTTCCGGACAAAGGGTTAACATAAAGAATAGGGGAATACTCCAGGGCTGATCCAGGTGGTTGATCCCGGCCATGGATTTGAAAGGCAGTTCCTGGTCATCCTGTTCGTCCTTATCATCCGGGTGTGATGTTGTATAATGCAATTGCAGGAAATCCCGGAAACTCATGGAGCTGTCTTTCCGGCTGTGCTGGTTGAAATGACTAATCAGTTCGGGGATACGTGATAGCTGGTGCAGCTCCGTAGCGGAGAATAAAAAAAGAGATGCGAGAATCCCTACTATAAGTTGCCTGAATATCATATCGCTGCAAGGGTAAGAAAATCCGTGTAAAACAAGCATGACCCGGATCAGCGGGAGCTCTCTGAGCCGTTAAATTTTTCTGAATTTGAATTTCTGACCACCGATCGAAGCCTCATACATCAGGCCGCCCTTGGTTTGAGTAAAAATCATGACCCCGTTCCTGTACCTGGCATTGGCGGATGCACCTGCGGTGACTGCCACGGCTGAGGCCTGTGCAGAAAGCTCCAGCCTGTTCTCTTTAAAACGGTCCAGGTCGGCCTTTGTTTCAAAAAAGATCACTTCCCGGTAAGCTTGTCCTCCCCATTGGAATCCGATAGTTACCTGGGTCATTTTGGCCATTCCAGCAAGGTTGCCATCCTGGAAAACGGCCCCATTGCCTGCAGCACCCCCGATCCCCATACCGCCCTTGCCCACATTGGGCAGGATCACATAACCATAGGCATTATTGAAAAGATTTCGCATCAGTCCATCGCCCCTGATAAATTCCTCTTTCGCCAATTTCGCATCATTAACAATTTTCTGATCCTTACTGCTGAGCTGGGCTGCAGCCGCAAGGGAAATAGAAAAGGCAAAAGCCAGGAGACTGATGGTACGCCGGTAGCAGGGATATCCGGATCTCATAACATTGAATTTTACCCTAAGTTACAATATCAGGTAAGGCTATAATCATAAAATTTGTTAATCATCCGGACAGTTGCATATTTGCCCGGAATTGACCGGATAAAATGAAAAAGAACCCCGCCTTTTTATACAAAGCAAAACAGGTAGCGATCATCACCGTGATCTGGATTATTGCGGGGGTGCTGCTGGAGATTAACAACGCGGTGAGCTATGACCCTGCAACCCACCGCTATTTCACTTCCTTTATTTTCGGGCGAAGCGCTTTTGAACATTTACTGATCACCGCGATTGGTCCGCTGATTGGCGGCATACTGGGCGGATCGTTCATTGTATTTTACCAGCGGGAAAAACTGAAAGGAAGCTCGTATATCAACAAACTGCTGATCCATTCCGGGTTGTATATCCTTTTTGTCAGCTGCAGTATCCTGGGCACCGGGTTTATCGGAGCTCTTTTCAATCCTTCGGGCCAGGATATTTTAAAATCATTTTATGAAGATATAACAAGCCTGCGGGTTCTCCGGTTGCTGGTCAACTGGTATTTTATCGTCATCCTTACCATCTTCCTCCTGGCTGTAAGTGAAAAATACGGATCCGGCACTTTAAAAAAATTACTGCTTGGTAAATACCATTCCCCGGGTAAGGAGGAACGGATCTTCATGTTCCTTGACCTGAAATCGTCCACCAGCATTGCAGAGAAGATCGGGGATGAGCTCTACTTCAGCATGCTGCGGTATTTTTACCAGCTAGCCAATGAGGTGATCATCAACCATCATGGTGAAATATACCAATATGTAGGAGATGAGATCGTAATCTCCTGGGATAAGAAAACAGGTCTAAGCGATACACAATGCCTGAAATGCTTTTATGCCATACGGGATGCCGTAGAAGAAAAAGCCGGCTATTTTACGGAGCATTTCGGGGTGGTGCCGGCATTCAAGGCTGCCGTTCATACAGGTATCGTGGCAACAGGAGAGATAGGCACGGTAAAGAAAGACATTGTGTATTCGGGTGACGTTCTGAACACAACCGCAAGGATGGTTGCCTTATGCAATAATTACAATGAAACGTTACTCATTTCGGAAATCCTTTACAGGGAATTGAAAGATACTGTCGCTTACAGTATTACGCATATTGACAGTCCTTTGCTCAGGGGTAAAAAGGATCCCTTTGCCATTTATGCTGTAAACGGGAAATAACTCAAAAGCCTGTACAATTATCATCCACAAGTAGCTCGTTTTAAATAGGATGGCAAAAAATTATAGTGAGGACACCAGAAAATTTCGCATGTGCTGATAATTAAATATTACCTTTCTTTTATTAACAATTCACCTAAATCAAAAAATTATGCGAACCACTATTCATTCTATTGCTTTTGCCGGGCTCTCAGCCATGCTACTTAGTGCCTGTTCCACCGCATCCAAAGAGGTTAAACCACTTGACCTGGAAAAAGTGAAACCGGAGATCCAGGCCATGGAAGATGCTTTTGCCGCAGCTGAAAAAGCTAAAGATGCTGATAAGGTTGCCGCCTACTACAGCGATGATGCCATCAGTTACAGCCGTAACGAGTTACCCACAATCGGTAAGGCTGCTATCAGGGACAGCATCGCTGCACGGATCGCAAGGGACACCACCTCCAACCACAGCGTTTATAAAGTAGTGGATCTTTTCGGGGAAGGAAACCTGCTTGTGGAAATTGGTTCCTGGACAAATATAAATCCTGCAGGTGCCGAGGTAGACAAGGGCCATTACATGTCCGTATTCCGCAAAACAGATGGCAAGTATCTTTGTATCCGCGATATGAATGTTACTTCATCTCCTGCTAAAAAATAGGGAATACAATAGAAGACTTAATAGAACAGTGAGAGGGGCCTGCAAATACAGGCTCCTTTTTTATTATACTGTAATGAAAACCCGGCCGGACATTTTATTTAATAAGGAGCTCTACGGGGATACTGGTTTCCTTCATTACCCATTTGTCACTCTCAAAAACCCAGTTCACGAACCACCAGCTTACCTGTGACTGATTTGAATGAGTAACCGAAGGATCGCGGACGAAGCGGCCCCAGAGCCGCTTCCCGTCCTGCTCGATTTGAAAACCACCCGGATGGAGTATCCGGAAATAGAAAACATCGATCGGAATGCCATTTTTGGTTTCCTTATTATACAGCCCCTGGTATGTAATCCCGTCGTAGGGTATTTCATAGAGCATATCCTGGATATAACTTCCGGCGGCTTTTTGTTTCCGTTGTATCGTTATATACTCTTCAAAATCCCCGGAAGGATAGGTTTTCCTGATCGAACTACTGTTACAGTCCTCGCTGATGGTGTAATTCAGTTTTATATTTCCGTTACCTGTAACTGATCGAAAAACGACTTCGTGCGCAAATATCTCGGCATCCGCCCTTCTCCCGGTTCTTTTATTGAAAGCCGTATACTGACCTTTGCCGGCCGGAATAAAGGTCCAGGTAGTGACAAACTTCTCAGGGTCTTCACTATCCCATTCCGAAATAACCCAGTCGCCTGTGAGATCGCAGCTATTGATATCATACTGCCCCGGGCATGCCCGTAGCTCAATTTCCCGGTGAAGCTGGCTTATTTCGAAATGAATACGGGTCAGATCACCGGCATAACGATTTTTTAAACCCGGCGCGGCATTAAAATAATCGATCCTGGCAGCCCATTGATCCCGAACCGAACGTACGATCTTAAGAGCAGGAAAATCGGGATTGATACCATTCTCTTTAGCCAGGAAGCTGCGGTAGGCGGGGTCGTTCTTCAACCGGTTAACTTCCGTGTACATATTACCGTTATAATTTCCGGTTTCGTCATATTCTTTCACGGCAGCTGCCAGTTTACTGAAATGGGAAAGCCGGTCCCTGGCATTGTTCACATCAAAGGAACCATCCTGCAATGATTTTAACTGCCCGCTGATGCCCCATTTTTCCTGTTCCAGCTTTTTCAGCCGGTCAAGCTTTTGCTTGCAGTCTGTAGTATTTCCCTCTGCATTACCGCCTGTAACGGTCACGGCCGGCTGGTTTTTACAGCGTACCGCCCTGCTTTCCATCGTGCTGATAAACTGGCGGGCCATACTTTTAGCCGTCACCAGGTCTGCATCACCTGCGATCACGGTTGCCATCACGGCTTTACCGGGAACATGTACTTCATACTTCGTGTTGATCTCCATGGCTTCAATTGAAACCGGGTTGGGATTGCACATATTATTGAACCCGGTGGCGCCGGTAGGACCAGCCTTTTCAACCCAGGATGTCACAAATGAAATCTTCCGGCCGCTGTTCAGATTACTTCTATAAATACACCAGCAGTTCAGGACTTCTTCGTTGGGGCCCTGGGTAATTGATTTGGATACTTTGCCGTGAGTGGTTCGTGTATCAGGGATGAATTCGCCGGATCCCGGTGGGCAGGTTTGAGCCTTACAGCAGCTGGAAAGGAAAAGCATGCTAAACAAAAACAAAATCCGGGATAAAGGGAAACTTTTCATGGTCCACCGTCTTATATGTTAACAAGCGGGAGAAAGGGCCGGCTGTTTAAAATTACTTAAAATGCCGCCTATTCAGAAAAGTTTTCCAGGTGCCCGGCACATTTACTACAAGGGCGTTTAAACTCAGCGGGCCGGCAGGAAAAGTTTAACCGAGCCCTTGCTAAACCAGGCTGATTCGTGCTAACGCTGGTGTTGACGGGTTTCTTTTTGCGACCAGCTTTCCGTCACATACTTTATCTTAGCACCAAAACTCATTGCATGCAGATCATCGAATGCGTCCCTAATTTCAGCGAGGGGAGGGATATGAATATCATCCGGCAGATCACCGGTGAAATTGAATCGGTAGAAGGTGTGCGGCTGCTGAATGTGGACCCCGGAAAGGCCACTAACCGGACGGTTGTGACATTTGTCGGGAGCCCGGAAGCTGTTATCCAGGCAGCGTTCCGGGCAATTAAAAAAGCCGGGGAACTGATCGATATGAGCAAACACAAAGGGGAACATCCCCGCATGGGCGCCACCGATGTGTGCCCGCTGATTCCCATCGCGGGGATCAGTATGGAAGAAACCGCAAAATATGCACAACAACTGGCGGAAAGAGTGGGACGGGAGTTGCAGTTACCTGTTTATTTATACGAAGCAGCGCAACCAGATAAGCAACGCAGCAATTTATCGGTGATCAGGGCGGGCGAGTATGAAGGCTATTTTAAAAAGATCAAACAAGCGGAATGGAAACCTGATTTTGGCCCGGTTGAATTTGATGTTAAAAGAGGCGGTACGGTGATTGGCGCGAGGGATTTCCTCGTGGCTTATAATATCAACCTGAACACCACCTCCACCCGTAGGGCGAATGCCATTGCATTTGATGTGCGCGAAGCCGGCAGGAACGTAGATGAGAACGGCGTGAAAGTGAATAAGCCCGGCAGTCTCAAATCAGTCAAAGCCATTGGCTGGTATATTGAAGAATACGGGGTGGCACAGATCAGCATGAATCTCACAAATATTAATACCACGCCTGTGCATATTGCCTTTGATGAGGTTTGCAGGAAAGCGGAAGCCAGGGGTATCCGGGTAACCGGAAGTGAGCTCGTGGGACTGGTACCGTTAAAAGCCATGACGGATGCCGGAAAATATTTTCTGCGGAAGCAGCAGCGTTCGGTGGGTGTTTCAGAAAAAGAACTGATCAAGATCGCGGTGAAGTCGATGGGACTGGATGAACTGGGGCCCTTTAAACCCGAAGAACGTATCATTGAATATATGTTGCGTAACCCGGCTGAAAGCAGGCTGGTGAGCATGACCCTTACAGATTTCGCCAACGAGGCTGCAAGTGAAAGCCCTGCACCGGGAGGAGGTTCAGTATCCGCCTATGTTGGTGCGCTGGGCGTATCGCTGGCTGCCATGGTGGCCAATCTTTCCTCGCATAAACGGGGATGGGATGATCGTTGGGTAGAATTCAGTAACCAGGCGGAAAAGGCGGAACATTTAAAAAGTGAACTGATCCGTCTGGTAGATGCCGACACCAGGGCCTTTAACCTGATAATGACGGCATTCGGACTTCCGAAATCAACAACGGAAGAGAAGACC
>CAZEZE010000071.1:0-9897 GCA_964516445.1 uncultured Chitinophaga sp.
ATCGATGCCGTATTTTCTTTCGATAGTATCATTACAGCCGGCGGTACCGCCAAACATGTGGAGATCATGATCGCCGCGGTGGTCATCGCGATGATCGTAATGTTCCTGTTCAGTCCTGCTATATCCGGTTTTATTCATAAACACCCCACTTTAAAAATGCTCGCTCTCTCCTTCCTGGTCATGATCGGCCTGAGCCTGATCATTGAGGGATGGAACAGCGAGGCTGCACACCAGCTTGGTCTTAAAAACTATATCTATTTCGGTATGGCTTTCTCCTTTATCGTGGAAATGCTGAATATGGTGATGCGAAGCCGGACTGCTAAAAAACGGGCGCATTTAGTGGAACTGAATGAGCCCGTGCTGGAAGATATAAAGGATTCTCGGGGGAATAAGTGAACCGGCCATTGATTGACCGGTTCGCGTATTAAATGGATCAGTATAGAATCTTGTACTTTCCTGTCATAAACTGCGATGCCATATTTGCATTCCCGGCCGCTTCCACTTTCAGGTACCGCAATCCCGCCGCATTCGGTATGGTTACATATGTATCATCGGGATCGTTATATTCTCCCAGCAGGTGACCGCCGGGTGTATACAGGGAAGCTTTTATATCCGCATTTTCGCTACTGATGGTGACCGGACCGGGATTCTTGAAATTGATACGAAAAAAATCTGCGTCCCCGGCAATCTCCAGGATCCCGTTGATCTCCGTTGCTGTGATCAGACCCCCTGAGGGACTATCCGGAAAATCATCCTCCCTCACTGCAACCTGGCTGTTCAGCAAACTATAATCGTTTTGCGGACCTCCGAAAACAGGATGTACACAGGATTGTGCAAACCAGTTTCCAACTCTTTTACCGCCATTTCCCATTATCGGGCCAAATGAGATCAGGCCCGTGCCAAAACCGGGATGGTATTCTGTTACAAACCCGCAGGACAAATTATAAAGACTCTGGTGGCCCAGGCCCATTGAATGAGCTGATTCATGAGAAATTGTCAGGGCAATTTCTGCCAGGTTATTGCCGTAAGGATTGGCAAATACAAAACTGGGGTTAAAGGGAAGCCGGACACCCAGTCCCAAAAAGGGCGAGATGCCCCCAATACCCGAAGAAAATCCAAGGACCTGTGGTATGGTTGTGATAATACTGATTTGTTTGTTGGCAGAAGGATAACTCATAAAATCAGCATAGTCCGTGGTAATCCTGATATTAAAAGGAGAAAAATCATCCTTTACCAGTTCAATCACCGTTTCAATTTGGGCCGCAGTCAGCGACGGTGGCGGGCAATTCCTGATGCCACTGATCAGCGGGCTCCGGTTTCCAGCCGGGTTGGCATTCCCTGGAAAAACTGTTGCCCCGTCAAAATCCAGATAGAGTAAGAGTTCACCCGCCTGTGCTTCTGTTCTTTGTGCCCCGCTTATCAAAGCCTGGCGCATTTCAGGCGACAAATTGGCCATGGCTTCTTCCATTCCGCATACCGGGCGTTGCTGAAATTCTGATTCGTTTCGTGGCTGTGGTTCGGGCTGCATTTCAACCTGCTTCTGGCAGGAAACCGTAAGCAGAACAACGATCCCTGCGACAAAAAATGATCTTCGCATAAAGTTGGTTTAATGGTTTACAAAAAGAAATGAAAACGGAAGGGAGGTTCAGAAGGGCGGGTAAATCTGAAATTAAAAATTCTTCTGTATTGTACCAAAAAATAAATGATCACAGATGACATAGAAGGACCGCAGCCACCACCCCTGCTGTTTCGGTTCGAAGTCTTGTTTCCCCGAGACTGACTGGTATAAAATTCATTTTCAATGCCGATTCAATTTCCTGTATCGTAAAATCCCCTTCGGGTCCGATACAGATTAATTGATGTGCCGATGTGCCGAAGTGCTGAATGCCGAGTTCCTGTTTATTCCCTTCCTCACAATGGGCAATGAATTTCTTATCTGCGGGCATCTTTATGACGTCTTTGAATGCTGTGGGCTCGCGGAGCACCGGCAACCAGCACTGCTGGCTCTGCAGCATGGCGCTGATACAGATACCCTGCATCCGGTCAAAGCGGAATTTTTCTTTTTCAGTACGTTCGCAAAGCAATGGAATAATCTCGTTCACCCCGATCTCCGTCGCTTTTTCAAGAAACCACTCGAAGCGGTTCGTGTTCTTCAACAATGATATTGCTACGGAGACCCTTCTTGTACCTTGTGCCTTGTCCCTTGTACCTTGTTCCTTGTACCTTGTGTCTTTAATCTCAACAACAGTATGCTTCTTATTCGCATCTCTGATGCTGCATGAAAGTAAATTACCCCTTCCATCGGTAAGATTCAACTCCTCTCCCGCTTTCATCCGCAGCACCTGTACTACATGGCGGCTGGTATCCTCATCCAGCGTGATCTGCTTCTCGCCGGTAATGTAATTATTGATATAAAAAAAAGGAAGTGCCATATGGTAAAAATAAAAAAGCTCCCTATAACAAGGAACTTTTCGAATAATCAAACTCTTACAAAGTCCCCCTGCGGGGTCCCGATAGCTATCGGGATAGGGGGCTTTAAAACGGTGTTTCTTCTTCATCCGGCAGGTCATTCATCTTGCTTCCGGTCTGGATGAACACCCTGGCGCCTCCGTCCCCGTCAATATCACTTACAGGTTTCCAGTTGCCGGGAAGACCGGAGCCCATTCCGCTGCCACCATCATCTTCGGTGAATTTCTGTATATGAAGAAGCGCTTTCAGTTTGATGGTCTCCAGCGAACCATTCCGGTGCTTGGCGATCCGCACAATGGTCTCGCCCCGGTTGCTTTCGCCCATTTCATTCTGGGTGATATCGTAGTACTCGGGACGGTACAGGAACATGACCATATCCGCATCCTGCTCAATGGCTCCCGATTCACGGAGGTCGCTCAGTTGGGGCATCTTGTTACCGTCCTTTCCCGCACTCCTGGTCTCTACCGCACGGCTTAACTGGGATAGTGCAATGATGGGCACACTCAGTTCTTTTGCAAGTGCTTTTAAGTTACGCGAGATATTACTGATTTCCTGTTCCCGATTAGAGTTGCGGTTCTCCCCTGTGCCACTCATTAATTGCAGGTAGTCGATGATAATCAGACCGATATTATGCTTGTTCTTCAGACGACGGCATTTGGCCCTCAGTTCAAAGATATTCAGCGCGGGTGTGTCGTCTATGTAGAGAGGCGCCTGTGCGAGCCGCTGGATACCTCTTGCGTAGAGCTGTTTCATTTCATGCTCTTCCAGTTTGCCTCTTGCGATCTTTTCCAGCCAGATCTCACTTTCCGCCGCCAGGATCCTTTGCACCAGTTGTCCGGCACTCATTTCCAGTGAGAACAGGGCCACGGGTGTTGGTTTGGCCGGGTTCATGACCGCATTACGCGCCAGGTTCAGGGCAAAGGCTGTTTTACCAACCGCGGGACGGGCCGCCAGAATGATGAGGTCGGTATTCTGCCAGCCATAGGTTACCCTGTCAAGTGAAGGGAAACCACTGGGCACCCCGGTCACATCCTCATTTTTGTGGCGCAGGTCTTCGATCCTTTGAATGGTCTTTACCAGTACTGAATCTATTGTATCAAAATTCTTGCGGAGGTGGTTATTGGTGATCTCGAAAAGTTTGGTCTCGGCGTCGTCCAGCAGGTCAAACACATCGGTGGAATCCTCATACGCATCGCCAATGATCTCACCGCTGATACGGATCAGTTCCCGCTGGATGAACTTTTGCAGGATGATCCGCGCATGGGCCTCGATATTGGCGGATGAAACAACCGCGTTGGTAAGCTTGGTGACATAATAAGCGCCGCCTACCATCTCCAGTTCTTCTTTGAACCGCAGTTCCTCGGCAACGGTCAGGATATCGATGGGCTGACTCTTGTTACTCAGGCTTTGCATAGACCGGTAGATACGCTGGTGTGCTTCCACGTAAAAACATTCCGGCTTCAGGATCTCTACTACTGTATCGAATGCAGATTTTTCCAGCATGATGGCACCCAGTACAGCCTCTTCCAGGTCCTTTGCCTGCGGTGGTATTTTTCCAAATACCATAGTGCCGAGATCGAGTGCGGATTTTCTTCTTTGCTTCCGGTCTTTATTGAGATTGGTGAGGTCCATTGTTCAGCTACGGCGATAAAATTTTAACCATTGATTTTCTGTACCAATGACTTTAGGGGCATCTCCGGTCTTGCTTTAAGAAATAATTATTTCTGTGTTAGTGGAATGTTACCGTCAGTCAGAAAGCGAAAATACGGGCTGCCTGCTTCCGATTTTCATTTAAAGAAACTTTTTCTTTCTGCACCTTTTTTTCACCTGCCGGCGGGGGTTATCCACAAGGTCCCGGGTTCCTGAAGTCATCTTCAATTTACCAAAAATCCATCGTAAAAGCCCGGGAAAAAGTGCACAGTGGTGCATAAATTCTATACTGTGGAACCCTATTTAACCGGCCTTACGCAATAAACGCAGGAAGGAGGAGTTATTCCAGTATAATTCCTCCCAAACTGGCTGCTTTTCATTGCATAACCCTTAAAAAAAGAGAACATGAAAACTATGCCCCGCAGCAGCCGCCCCGTTTTAAGCCAGACAGAAAACAACACCACCTTATGGATCGGACACCTGACCAATGAAGCAAACGACCGTTTGGCCGGTCAGACCTTTTCCTGCCCCTCTTCCGGATCGATCAATAATATCCAGGTCTATTCCTCCGCCGTGACACAGCCTGGAGAGATACTGCTGACCCTGCATGAATTTGATCCCGCGGCAAAGACCTGGGGACCTGCTATCAGTCAAAGCAGCCAGACCATTGAAAGAAACGATGCCTCCCGGTGGCTCCGCTTTGAACTGGAACCGGTGCACCTCCAGCAGGACAACCATTACGGCTTCCGACTGCAAACCAGGGAAGGGATCATCGGGATCGGAGAAGCCGTTAGTCATGCCCACAAACCTTTTCCATTCGGACAGGCCTGGAGCGGTGATACCGGCCGCAACGGAGAACGATTTTACTCCTATTTCAGCCTGGCATTTAAAGTGGAGCTTTGTGCATAGGTTGTAAACACCGATTATTTAATTTAAGCATTCTTTTAATTATCCATCGTTCTAATCATTAATCAGACCTGCCCCGGGCGGGTCATTTTTTTTGTTCTTTTCAGTAATAAATACCACTAAAAGGTTATTGGCCGGCACTTTAAAAATTCCGAGCTTGTACTGCATAAACCCGCCAAACCGCCATGCCTTTCTTTGACTTTCATCTGCACCCTTCCCTGAAAGCACAGTTCACCGCAAACACCAACAAACCTTCTCCATGGGATAGTATACATCTGCGTTTCCGGGACCCCGACTTTATACTAGAATTGCTGAAATGCCAGGGCATTGATGATGTAGTGGACTCGCAGGCCAGCCTTTCTCAACTGGTACTGGGAGAAATCAATCTTGTTGCCATTGCCCTTCACCCGCCGGAGGCTGCCATGATGCGGGACGGCCTGATACTGAAGATCGCCGAAGAGGATCAAACCCATTATATTGATAACGATAAAGTAAAATCCATTGGCAGTGGTAATATGTATTTTACCCTGCTGAATGAAGAACTGGACCACCTGGAGCAACACCTGGAACAGCAGGGAAAAAAATTGAAACTGATCCGTCATTTCAGTGAATATAATGCGGGTGATCTGAACACTGTACACGCGATACTCAACGTGGAAGGTCCCCATGCTTTTTACGGCAACCGCGAGGGTAAATCCTTTTCACAGATCATGACTGATTTCTGGGAAAATTTCCGGCAGTTCACCGAAGTACGCAAGGTGCGCATCTTCGCCATGAACATCGCCCACCTGGAGAATAATGATTTTTGCAACCATGCATTCGGCATCCAGATCTTCAAACCCGAACCCTTCTTTCCAGGCGGGTCTATTATCAGTAATGAAGGGGTTCAATTACTGCTGAAGATGAAAGAGAAAAAGATCCTTTGCGATATCAAACATACCAGTCTTATTGCGAGGCAGCAATTATATGCAATGGGTCTGCATGGCCCACACTGGCCGCTCGTATGCACACATGCGGGGTTAACGGGTATCCACTCGCAGAACAGGTACCGGTTCTTTCTTAACAACCGCAGTTTCGGGGACGGTTTTCTCCGGGTGAAACATTACAAACCGATCGGCTACCTGCAGGGAACTTCTTTCAATGCTTCCAGTATCAACCTTTATGACGATGATGTGGCGGTGATCATCAACTCCGGGGGACTGATCGGTCTCTCCATGGACCAGCGGATACTGGGTACCCCCGAAGACGGGATGCTGTCGCCGGATTACCTGGACGAATTGTATGAACAGGAAGTGATCAGCCCCGGGGAAAAAGAACTTTTTCGCGACCGTTCACTGAACAGGACCCCGGTACCCGATGAAGCTGTTCTGAAGTCGAATAGTATTTATCCGGATGACCGGAAAAATTCAGAACGCTTCCATGCCCGGCATTTCATGAACCAGGTTTTCCATCTTTTTGTGATAGCCCGCAGGTACGGCATACCGGATCTGACCATGGCAGAGCGGATCTGCATCGGGTCTGATTTTGACGGGATGATCAACCCCCTTGACTGTTGCCCGGATGTGACCCGGATGCAGGCATTCAAAGAAATGCTGCTCCAGCATTATGAGTTCTGGGAGGAAGAATTTGCCGGTCATGATGAAACGGATTTCAGGATCTCCGGTTTTATCAGCCCTGAGAACCTGATGGAAAATATCTTTTACCGTAACGGGGTGGCCTTCCTGCGGCAATGGTACCAGTGAGGTATTGCCTTGCAGCAAAACCCGGGAATCCATACAATATCATTGTACCGCCTCGAGGTATTTTCTTGAAAAATCTATTTTCATCTCCACCCACATCGGCAGGTGATCCGACATCTGGTACGTACGCCAGTCCTTATAGGTCTTTAATGATTTGGCCCCTTTGGTCTTCATCACTGACTTATAATGTGAAAAGTCCGCTTCCGTAAAAATGAAATCATAAAAATCAAAAACACCCGCACCCTGGCCCATCTCCAGGAGATCGTCTTTTTTCAGGAAAGCGATCTGGTCATAGTACATATCCCTTTTCACATTCGTTCCTTCCAGTTGATTTTTCAGCACCCCGTCATGAATGAAAAAATTAGTCCCTTTTGTCAGCGCTTTATACGTTTCATCTTCCCGGTTGATGATATTGAAATCACCCAGGAGCACATAGCTGTAATTATCCCAGCGGCTGACCAGTTCCGGTTTTTGCTGCACCGTCTTTGCCTCCCGCGCCGCCCTTCCTTTCAGAAAAAGGGCCGCTTCCCTTATTTCATCAACGCGCCGCTTCATGCCGGGTTTGCCTTTCCCATAATAGGCATGGGCAGTAGTGATATTGAATTTGAACCAACCCGACTGGAAAGAAACGATATAGGGTGTTCTTGCAAACTGCAGTGTTTTCCCGCCTTTTTTCTCGGGGAGTACCAGTTCTCCCGCCATTCTCCTGAACTGTACTTTACGATTGTCATATATAAAGGCCATCCTTTCCCCGTTACCGGCCTTTCCTTCCGTGATATCCGATACCACATACTCCCAGTCGTTCCCAAGTATCCGCATCAGTCTTTTGAAAGCGGTCAGGTCGTCCCGCACTTCCTGCACGGCCACGAGGTCAAAATGAGAGATGATCTCCGCCATATAGTAATAGGTACTGTCCAGCCTCGCGCCGTATTTCTCTGAATCGAATTCCCGGATATTCCAGGTGGCCAGGAGAAAGGTTTCGTCTACGGTTTTTTTTGGCACCGTTCCGGCCAGTTGATCTTTCAGCAGTAATAGCCTGTCACGTACAAATTTTTTTTCCCAGGCAAGCGCTTTGTTGTAGTTGAGACCAGGATAGTAAGGCATAGCGGAGTTTTTTGTGGAGAAAGAATACAGGCAATTTCCGCTTATCCCGGGTTAAAGTCAATACTACTTTCATGGTATTTTTATTACTAAAATAAAGTGGTCTTCTACAGCAGAAATTTCAACACAGTGTTACGGAGAATTTGAGTTGCACGGAGATGAATTCTGAAAATCAATACCCTGTGTTACGCAGTAACTCTTTATCTCTGTGTTGAAAAGATTTTTGAGACAGCCACATCCTTTCATTTCCTTTATCCGAAATAGTTTATTTCCTTACTACCACCTTAAGACTCTTCTCCCTGAATGCATGGGAAGAGCTCAAAACCAGCTGGTACACACCCTCGTCCAGGCCGGTTGCATCTAACCGGATGGTTGCCGCGGTGATCTTATGCCGGAGTACCACCGCGCCCTGCATATTGTAGACAGCGGCTTTATCAAACTCATCGGGCCTGAGTTTATTCACGATCAGCAGGTTGTCTGCATAATAGCACTGAATATTCTCTCCCGGAACATAAGCCATTCCCTGCTTTTCATTGGCCGGGGACCGTTTCTCCCGATCCTGGGCAGCAGCAGTAAAACGAATGGCGAGCAGCAAAGGCAACAGGAAGAGCAGCAGGCGGAGTACAGTTAATTTCATAAGTAGGATTTTAGTTCTTGTTCCTACAATGGCTGCAACAACCGTGCGGGATCCCCTTTTGAACGTAATGAAAAGGGCATTTACATTACACAACAGAAAAATTACCTGGTAAAAGATCCCGAACGGTTCAGTTCATCAGCATCTCCCTGGCGTTCTCGAGCGCTGCGGCCGTGGGTTTTTCGCCACTGAGCATTTGGGCGATCGTAGTGATCCTTTCATCCGTTCCGAGCAGCCGGATATTTGTTTTAACCGTATCCTTTATGATCTCTTTATAGACGAAGAAATGTGCATCGGCTTTACCGGCGATCTGCGGCTGGTGGGTTATGCAGATGACCTGCCGGCTGGCCGCCATTTCCTTCATGATGATACCCACCTGGCGTGCGGCCTCACCGGAAATACCCGTATCGATCTCATCAAAAATCATAGTGGGCAGGTCAACAGACTGCGCAACCAGCGACTTTATGCAAAGCATCAGCCGGCTGAGCTCCCCCCCGCTGGCCACTTTACGAACGGGAAGGAACAGCCCGGTCTTACCGGTATCAGTGGCCGGCACATTGGCATCGAAAAGAAATTCAATTGTATCCTTACCATAAGCATTCAGTTCTATTTCGGTTTGCATAGACGCTTTTAAGCGGGCATTCGGCATCCCCACTTTTGACAATAATTTATTCACCTTGTTTTCCAGTGGTTGCAATTGTTTCTTTCTACCGGCGGAGATCTTTTCGGCCAGCGCTGAAGCGACCGCCACTAAGTGTTCCGTCTCTTTCTCTTTCAATCGAATGGTGTCTTCAATATCAAGCACCGCTTTCAGTTTCGTTTCCAGTTGCTCTTTAATTCCGATCAGTTCGCGGGTAGACTGCACCCCGTGCTTTTTCTGCAGTTTGTATCCCAGCGAAAGCCGTTCATTCAGCCTTTCTGCTTTTTCCGGATCGTAGTGCACCTGGCCGCTGATGCGATCCAGGTCACCCGCGATATCCTGTAACTCGATCTGTGCCGACTTCAATCGTTCCAGTAAAGCCGGAAGTTCCGGGTGAAATCCGGCAAACGGATGCAACTGGTGCAGCAGATGTTTCAGTTGCTGCACCAGGGGCGTTTCCGTTTCGCTGAGTTCCCGGTATACATTATTAAAAGCCGCTTTGATCCCTTCCGCATTGCTCAGCAGTTTCAGTTCAGCTTCGGCCTCCTCCAGTTCATTATCGCGGAATCCGGCTTCCTCCAGTTCACGGAACTGGAAACGGTGATAATCGGCTTCTTTTTCAAATTGACGTTGTTGCTCTTTCAGCGTTTCCGTTTCCTTCTTAACATCCTGCCATTGACGGTAAGCAAGTGTATACTCCGCGACCAGGTTCCCCTGCACGGCCAGTGCATCGATGACCTCGCGCTGAAAATCACTTT
>CAZEZE010000072.1:0-9879 GCA_964516445.1 uncultured Chitinophaga sp.
CCGGCCACCCCGACCTTGGCAAGGTCGTGCTCTACCAAATGAGCTACTTCCGCTTGAAATAAGAACTAATGCTTTACCCGCCAAAGGTTTAACGTAAGCGGGGCTGCAAAAATAAGGCCTGCACCCTGTTTTAAAAAATTTTTACAGCTGTTATTTGTACTTGGGAGTGTAGAGACTGCTTTCCTGTACCGGCGCCTCTATCTTGCTGTATTTCTTGGTATAAAGCATATAGCAGCCGCCAAACACAAAAGCCACGATACAGGCCACCTGCAGGTAAAACAGAAAACCCGAAGAAGACACCCAGTTGTGGGTAAAATCCTTATCCTGTATTTTTTGCAGTTCCTGGTGGTATTCCTGTTGGTTGCTCATACAAACTTTTTGTGCTGCAAAAATAGGGGTTCAGAATAAAAAAATCAGTCCATTTTCCCCACTATTTCGGAGAAGGTATTTCTTTTTTTTACGAAATGCTGCCAGGCAACATTCTTCGGGTAATAACCCAGCAGCCTGCCCCTCCGGGATGCCGGGAAAACACTTTTTTTCCGGTAAAAAAGCCACCACTTGATAAATGCAAGCTGCGCCCTTAGAATAGCTATAAAATAACCTCCGTCGCCGGATAATAGTCCTTTCCAGGCCGATATAGCATCCAGGAAATTCCGTACCGGCACCACCCATAATTTCCGGGATAAGGGCAGATTCTTGGAAAGCATGATCCGGTTGTTGCGGAAATTCAAATAGGTTTTCAGCGAATTCCCCTTGGGCAACGTACCGCCTCCCACATGGTAAACAACAGAAGCGGGGCAGGAATAAATCTTATGACCGGCAAGTTGTATCCTCCAGCAAAGGTCGATCTCTTCCTGGTGGGCAAAAAAATACTCATCAAAACCATGCATGGCATGAAAGATGGAAGCACGGATGAACAGGGAGGCGCCACTGGCCCAGAAGATCGGCTCAGCCCGGTTATATTGACCCTTGTCTTCCTCGCTTACATCAAAGATCCGTCCCTTGGCGAAAGGGTAACCGTATTTATCCAGCCATCCACCGGCGCCACCGGCATATTCAAACATTTTTTTATCATGCCAGGCCAGCAATTTAGACTGGCAGGCAGCAATCGTATTGTCTTTTTCCAGCAGGTCGACCATTGGGGACAGCCAGCCCGGTTCCACTTCCACATCTGAATTTAAAAGAACATAATATTCAGCATCTACCAGCTTCAGCGCTTCGTTGTAACCTTTTGCAAAACCGAGGTTCTCCGTGAACCGGATAAGCCGCAATGAGGGATAATTTGTTTGCAGGAATGCAACCGAGTCATCCGACGAACCATTGTCCGCGATGATAATGCTGTAATGCGGGTACGTGGTAGCACGTAATGCAGGCAGAAACTGCTCCAGGAATTTCTTTCCGTTCCAGTTGAGAATAACGACTGCTACTTTGGTTGGGGTGCTCAAGGGAGGGAAAATATTTATTCAAAAATACGGGAAGCCCGTTTATCCTCGCTAAATTCGAAACATGTTTCGGCAGTACCTTAATTGGAGAACAGCGCTGGCTCTCATAGCCATCCTGATCGTAAGCGGCACTATCTTCTATTCCCAGTATCTTGCCCGTAAGATCAAGGTCGAAGAGAAACTCCGCGTGGAACAGTGGTTCAAGGCGGGAAAATTCATAATCAGCGCCCCTGATTCGGTCGATATTAGTTTCGCTTCGCAGATCGTGACCGAGAATAAGTCGATCCCGATCATTGAAACGAATGAAAAGGACAGTATCTCCAATTTTATTAATCTCGATTCGGTAAAGTCAGGCGATAAAGCTTACCTCGACAAAAAACTCCGGCAATTACGATCGCAGCACAGCCCATTTGAATGGGTGGACCCTAAGGATCCTTCCATTCGCAACCGTTATTATTACGGTAATTCCAGGTTACTGGACGAGGTTCGCTATTATCCGATTATCCAGCTTTGCATTGTAGCCTTGTTCATACTGATCACCATTTTATCCCTGCGAAGCAGGCACCGCTCACTCCAGAACCAGGTATGGGCCGGCATGGCCAAAGAAACGGCGCACCAGCTTGGAACTCCCGTTTCTTCGCTGGAAGGCTGGGTGGAGATGCTGAAAGAAACCTCCCTTGATAAAAAGATCGTACAGGAGCTGGAAAAGGATGTGGACAGGCTCCGGCTGGTATCGGACCGGTTCGGTAAGATCGGCAGCACCCCGCAACTGGATGAAACCGACCTGGTCAGTCATATTAACACGATGGTTGACTACATGCGTAAAAGAGCCACCGGTAAAATCATTTTCAACGTCAACACACATGGCCTCAAAGAGATCAGGGCAAGGATTTCGGCTCCCCTGTTCGATTGGGTGATCGAGAATTTATTGAAGAATGCGCTGGATGCAATGGAAGGCAAGGGGACCATAACTGTAGACTTGCACAGCGATACAAAAACGGTACATATTGATGTTACCGATACCGGTAAGGGTATCAGCAAGAAGAATATGATCAATGTATTCAAACCAGGGTTCACCACTAAAAAAAGGGGTTGGGGGCTCGGTCTGAGCTTATCCAAAAGAATCATTTCCCAGTATCATAAAGGGGAGATATTTGTTAAACATTCAGAACTTGGCAAGGGTACCACTTTCAGGGTCGTACTGAAGAAATAAGCATTAGTTAATCAGTTAACTCGTTAATTGGTTAATTAGGCTTTTCCGTATAGTATTTCCTGCTGCCTGCTAAGTTTATTTTCTTTAATCACTATATTTGCAGCCCTGTTAGGGTTGGATTTTATGTTCTTTAGGGTTATCCCAATTAACCAATTAACTAATTAACCAATTCCTAAGGGGCCCGGGTGGCGAAATTGGTAGACGCACCACTTTGAGGTGGTGGCGCCCGAAAGGGTGTGCTGGTTCGAATCCAGTCTCGGGCACGAAGGCCCCGTTCAGTTTTACTGAGCGGGGTTTTTTATTTGGAAGCGTTTCAAACATTGTTTGCAAAAGCGTAAAAATAAAAAACAATAGCCCGACGGCGAAGGGCGGGGACTTCGGGTATGCCCCTGGTGAGAGTAACTGGAACAGCGCAGCAAATCCAGTCCCTGGTATGAAGTCCCTGGTATAAAAGTGGCGGGGTCTTACTATTTAAATTAAAAGGGTTTTATCAGCGCACGTATCTTCCCCTCCGCATCATTCAGCCATTTTTCCTGTATACCCGCAGTGATCTCTTCCAGTTTTTTTGCCTGCTCATGATCGGGGGTTTGCCTTACCAGGTATTCCTTCCTGAATTTGCGGATCTTACCCTGTAATACAAAATGATCATGCCAGTTGCCAAGCGACGTGAGGGCATCTTCGAAAGTTTTCATCTGGCTTTTATCAAAGAAAGGGTTCACGGGACATAACTTCAGCCAGTAATAAAGTTGCTTAAGCTTTTTTCGAATCTCATGTGCATGATGGGTGAATTTTGCGGACAGATCCCGGACATCGCGGAATATCTCCGTTGAAAGTTCCTCTGTCCTGGTCACCAGTTCTTCACCCGTAACCGTTGACAACTCTTCTGTCATCCACAAGGTAATGTCACCCAGCTCGGATTCAAAAGGCGCCGCGGCGGCGGTATGTACCATATCCCGGGTGGCACGCTGCATGGTTTTCAGGTACCTGTTCAAGGGGGGCAGGCTGATATTCTCCTCTTTACCAAGCTTTCTTAACAGGGAAAGGCTAATATCCATATCCCGGAATCTACCAGTAATGCGAAAGAAACGCTGGATGCTGTCCGGTTTCCGTTCTTCTTTTTCACTTGTGATAGTATGGGCCAGGCGCAGGCAACTTTTCAGTTTCTTCACTGCCACCCGGATATCATGTACCGCTTTTTGGGTTGGCCGCCGGCGAATAATAGCCAGGTTATCCAGGTATTCCCGGGATTGCTCCTCCCAATGCTGCAGCAGGAAGTTGTGGGTGTTCATCGGCCTTTATTCAGACCTGAAAGTAGTAAAATCAGGGAGGGAGGGCCATGAGTGATATCAGTGTAACGGCTGATATTGTACCCCGTCAGGGAAAGAAAAGATAGGCATATTCGATCTTCCCGGTCAGCTGTTTTTCATCATTGAAAAGCGCTTCCTTGGTTTTCAGTCCTTTTTCATCAAAAATATATCGCCAGATCAGGTATTTCAGGCTTTGGCTGGAAGTGGTGGTTATTTTCTGGATGATACGATCGTTCTCATCATATTCAAACATCAGGTCGGGCATCAGCCTTTTGAATTTTGTATTGTAGCGCACTATATCGGTCAGCCTTCGCTTGTCATCGTAATAGTAATACACCGCCGCCGTTTCCATTCCTTTTCGGAAAGTTTTTTCATCACCCGGATTGCCCTCTTCATCCGGAAAGAAACGGATCTGCAGGCTGTCTGTCCCGTTGATGATACGCCACATGGCAGAAGGACTGCCGTCGGCACGGTAGATCCATTGGTGAACTTCCGCCTGGTTGAAATCATTGGCGCTGTCGCGAACCGTATTCTCGATCCTGGTGACCCTCCCGGCGGCATCATACTGGTAGGTGGTGACACTCTGCACGGCAGCGGTGGTATCGGAAACACTGGAAAGCCGGAGCTGGTCATCAAAGCGGTTGTAAACAGCATTGAATGAAGACCCGGTACGGTTGCTCACTTTCAGCGTTCTTCCATTATCCCTCACTTCCTGTACTTCGGAAAAATCCGTTGCTTTTACACCATTGGCGTCATAACCGGTTGCCGTCACCATCTTCACCTTATTGGCCGCGTAGTTTTTCATCTGGCGGTTCGTTTCCATTGTGCTGATGATATCGTTGAAATAATACTGGGCCCCCAGGGCAAGAGGAGAGAATGCGGCAAGGATAAGAATCGTGGTTTTCATTCGTATGATATTGTTCCCGGGTTCAAAGTTACCATAATTGTTCAGTAACGGAAAGGAAAGCATTTGTGAAAATTTTGTATGGAAGTCCGAAAGTCCGAAAGACCGAAAGACCGGTAGACCGGAAGACCGAAAGTTGGAAATTCTGAAAGACCGGGAGGCTGAAGACTGAGGACTGCCGATTGTTAATTTATAGGCTACTGACTTTTTAACCGGCCGTAGTAGTATTTTTAAGAAAAATTATCATTGTCCCATATTCCACAGAGAAGTGAAAAAGATTGCCTGAACTGCGGCACGATCGTACAGGGTAAGTATTGTCACAACTGTGGCCAGGAAAATGTGGTCCCGCATGAAACTTTCTGGCATATGGTGAAACATTTCCTGTATGACATCACCCACTTCGACGGGAATTTTTTTAACACGATACGATTCCTGATTGCACGGCCTGGTTTTTTATCACGTGAGTATAACCGGGGTCGCCGGGTAAGTTACCTGCACCCGGTTAAGATGTATGTATTCACTTCCGCCATATTCTTCCTGCTTTTTTTCAGTTTTTTCGCACCCGCAGACAGTATTAAAACCACGATGAGCACACCCCTTACACAGAAAGAGAGGACCGCGTACATCAAAGAACTGGAAATAAAACTGAAGAAGAACCCGGAGGATCCGGGACTTCTTTCAAAGCTGATCATTGCAAAGGATACGGCTCAGGTGGTTACCGCGCAGGATAAAATGAACCTGAGTGATCCGGATTTCCATATTATCAATTTCTCCGGCCGGAACTACCGCGACAAGGGCGAATATGATTCGATACAGCAATCCCTGCCAAAAGGCGAACGTGACGGCTGGCTGATGCACCGGTTGATGCAAAAGGAATTCGAGATCAATGAAAAATTCAGGGAAAACCCGGATGAGGCCATGAATAAACTTTCAAACAGCGTGTTGCACCGGCTGCCGTATATGCTCTTTGTTTCACTTCCACTGTTTGCCCTCATCCTGAAGCTGGTCTATATCCGCCGGAAACAATTTTATTTTGCCGACCACGGCATATTCACGATCCATTTGTATGTTTTCTCATTCCTGTTGCTCCTGACCGTATTTCTCTGCGATCAATTGTATAACCTGACCGGTTGGACTGTCTGGGGTATACTGACAGCCGTGCTTTTCACCGGGCTGTTCTTCTACCTTTACAAGGCCATGCGCAATTTTTACGGGCAGCGGAGAGGGAAGACCCTGTTAAAATTTTTCCTCGTTTCCCTGCTATCAGTTGTTATGATGCTGGTGTTGTTCTTATTGATTACCTTCTTTTCGGCGTTCACTTTTTAATATACGATCACTATGAATACAAATCCGGGAGATACTTTTACCAGGCTGGTAACAATCATGGATGAATTGCGGGAACAATGTCCGTGGGACAGGAAACAAACCATTGGTTCGCTCCGCCAGCTTACTATCGAAGAAACCTATGAACTGGCAGATGCGATAACGGACACCGATTGGCCTGGTATCAGGGAAGAACTGGGCGACCTGCTCCTGCATATCGTCTTTTATGCAAAGATCGGCAGGGAGGAAGGCCGGTTTACCCTGGAGGAGGTGATCAATGGTATCTGTAATAAACTAATCGCCCGCCACCCCCATATTTACGGAGATGTGAAGGTGACGGACGCCGAGGAAGTGAAAAGCAATTGGGAGAAACTCAAACTGAAAGAGGGTAAAAAGTCGGTTTTAAGCGGGGTGCCCCGTTCCCTACCGGCCATGGTCAAAGCCATGCGGCTGCAGGAAAAAGCAAAGCAAACGGGTTTTGAATGGGAGAATAAGGAACAGGTATGGGAAAAAGTGGAGGAAGAGATCGCAGAACTGAAAGCGGCCATCAAAAGCGGGAGCCAGGCCAAAACAGAGGATGAATTCGGGGATGTAGTATTCTCGCTCATTAATTACGCACGGTTTTTGCAGGTGGATGCCGAAAATGCCCTTGAACGCACCAATAAAAAATTCATCCACCGGTTTACCGGGATGGAAGAGCAGGCCCTCCAGAACGGCAGGGACCTGCACGACATGACCCTCAGGGAAATGGACGCCATCTGGAACACCATCAAACAACAGCGGCCTGATCAGTGAAGCTCAACCTGCGAAACATATTTTCCGGTAAATACCTGTTGCTGGTCCTGGCGATCGTACTATTTGCCCTGTCGTTCTTTTTCAGTACCCTGTACAGCAACCGCTCTTCCGTGGCCCAGGAAGTAAATAAACTGGAAAAATACCTGGCCCGCAACGAAAATGATTTTAACCATTTTGTAAAGGATACCTTCCTCGTGAACCGCCTGCTTTCAAGGGAGGAAACCAAAACGGAGTTCAGCCAGCTTGCAGAAAAACCCTATGGCATTTTCCTGTATGCTACGCATGCGCTGGAAGAATCGGAAATGATCTTCTGGAGTGAACAACTGGTCACACCGCCCTCCGAGATTCTGGTAGCAGATGACGGGGAGTATTTCATGCATTTATCCAACGGCTCCTATTATATCATCAAAAGGACCCTGCCGGGAAATAATGCACTGGCCTGCGCAATGATCCTGGTCAAATCCGATTTTTTTATTGAAACCGATTACCTCCCCCAGAAATTCGCCTACAACAAGGAGGCGGATATGCGGGTGCAGATCGCCAAGAAGGTGACTGAGTTCCCGGTCAGGACCCCATCCGGTAAAATTCTTTTTTACCTCGATAAAAAAGCAAGCAGCGCGGTACCGTATAACGACCGGCTGACCATCCTGCTCCGGTTTTGCGGACTGTTATTACTTTGCCTGTTCATCCAGTTGCTGGCAGACACAGCTGCCAGGTCTAAAGGTCCCTGGAAAGGCATTGGTTTGCTGACGCTGCTGTTATTGTTGCTGCGGCTGACAACTTATTTTTTCCCCGAGTTGCTGAACCTGCGTCAATTTGAATTATTCAACCCCGCCCTGTACGGGTCCAACGTAGTACAACGTTCGCTCGGCGACCTCCTGATCAATTCTTTTCTGTTTTGCTGGATCGTTCTTTTTGCCTGGTCGAAATTGCATGACCGGGTAAACCTCGCCGAAGGGTTTCCCCTGAAACTCCGGTGGCTGGCGGGTATTCTTTCGCTGCTGCTCCTGATCTTTTCCACGTTTATACTGGCTACCGTGATCCGGAGCATGGTAGCCGATTCTAAAATATCATTCGATGTCACGAATTTCTTTACTCTCAATTTTTTTACCGTAATCGGTTTTGTGGTACTGGCCTGCCTGTCGCTGTCCTATTATTATTTTTCTCAGCTTTTATTCCGCCTGATTTTTCCCCTGTTTAGCGGCAGGAAATTCATCATCTACTTTGCGATGGGTTTCGCGGGGCTTTTATATCTCAGTTTTCGTTCCGGTAACCCGGATGTACTGTTTTATATCCCGGTACTGGTCTGGCTTCTCGTTTATACCTGGCTGATCAACCGGCAGGGCGTGATCTTTAACAGGCTCCGGATCAATATTGCCAGTATCCTCTCCTGGATATTTGTTTTTTCCGTTTCCATTGCTGTCATTATGCTCAGTGAGAACCGGAAGGCCGAATGGGAAAAAAGGAAAAGGATCGCGGAGAAACTGGCGGTCCAGACAGATCCTTCCAGCGAAAGGCTGATGAATATCGCGATCCAGTACCTCGACAACGATTTCCTGGCGGATAATTTCAGGCGGTTCTATGATGAAGAGAAAGGCAGGGAGTTCCGGGACAGTATCATCACGGAAAATTACAGCGGCTACCTGAATAAATATGATACTCGTCTTTATGTATATGACGAGAAGGACCGGCCGCTTTATAACGAGGATCCGGTTAGTTTTGAATCCCTGAACGCGATCCTCACAGTGCAGGCCAAACCCACCAGCACGGAAGGTCTTTATTATTATGAAGCCTCCTATGACAAATTCAACTATATCACCCGCCGGGACGTGATCGATACAGCGCTTAAAAGGATCGGCTCATTCTTTATTGTTTCCAATCCCAAGAACTACAGCCGCGATGCCCTGTTCCCGGAACTGTTCCGGCAGTTCAAAAAAAATACGGACCCGGAGAACTCACCCATTTTTTCGAATGCTGTTTATGTGAACGACAGCCTGGTATCGCCGCCCGGAAACTACCCCTTTGCCACCTGGCTGGCACCCGATGAGAAGCCGGTGGCGGAATTTGAACGCCGGTTAAAAGGCGATTACGAGGAACTCTGGTATAAAGCCGCCAATAATAAGGCGGTCGTGATCGCGCGAAAACAGGAAGCCATGATCGAAGCGATCACCCTGTTCTCCTATATATTCTGCTCCTTCCTGTTCCTGGTGGCCTTTGTGCAATTGGTATCGCTGCTGCTTCGCGCGCTGGGCAATAAAACCAGTCTGCGCAAACTGCTGCAATTGAATATCCGTTCGCAGGTACATGGCACGATCATCTTTATCAGCGTATTTTCCTTCCTGATCATTGGCGCGGCCACGATCTCTTTTTTCATCAGCCGCTATAACCGCAACAACAGTGATAAACTGAGCCGTACCATGAAGATCATGGTCAACGAAATGGAGAAAAGGCTGGCGGATCACAGCACGTTCGATGATGTGGTAAAGATCTACGATTCTGTTTCCAATTACCAGTTGCAGGTACTGGTGGATGAAGTGGCGGATATTCACGGGGTGGATGTAAACGTGTATGACCTCGAGGGTAACCTGCAGGTGTCTTCGGAAGCCAATGTGTATACCAAAGGGGTCTTAAGCAAAAAGATCGATCCCAATGCCTTTTATCATCTCAACCGGTTACGGCAGGTGCAGCATGCACAGGAGGAAAGGATCGGAAATTTTTCCTACCTCAGCATCTATTCCCCGGTGAGGGATGAAAGCAGGCGGGTCTATGCCTATATCAATATTCCCTATTTCACCACCAAGCCCGAACTGGAACAGGAGATCTCGAATTTCCTGGTAACGATCATCAACCTGAATGCCTTTATATTCCTGGTGGCGGGACTGATCGCCCTGATCA
>CAZEZE010000073.1:0-9765 GCA_964516445.1 uncultured Chitinophaga sp.
TACGTTTGAACTAATGGCCTGTAACAACAGCAATGTATGGAACAGACAGCCTCTTCAATACAACTTCACCATTCGTTCCCCTTTCTGGCAAACCTGGTGGTTCAGAATACTGACCCTGGCTATCATCGCAACATTATTCATATATGTATTCCGCAGGAGACTTGCCGCTATAAAAAATAAAGCCGCTATCCGTCAACAACTCACGGAACTGGAAGGAAAAGCACTGCGTGCGCAGATGAATCCCCATTTCATTTTCAACAGTCTGAATGCCATCCAGGAACTGATCGTTACCCGGAATGTGGATGAAGGCTACCAATATCTTTCCAGCTTTTCAAAACTGCTCCGGCTGGTGCTGAACAATTCAGAAAAAAATACGATCCCTTTAAGTTCTGAAATTGAAATGATCCGCCTGCAGCTTTCTCTCGAATCACTCCGTTTCAAAAACTCCTTCCGGTATTACATTGAGGCGGATGATTCGGTTGAATCCGAACTGATAAAGATCCCACCCCTTCTCCTCCAGCCCTATGTGGAAAATGCGGTGTGGCACGGGCTCCGGCATAAAGAAGGGGAAAAGAACCTGTGGATCAGAATAATGGAAACAGCCGGCCGTATATTTATTGAGATCGAAGACAATGGCGTGGGAAGGCAAAAAGCCGCAGAGATAAAAAATCAGAAACTGGGGGCGGGGCAATTTGAATCGAAAGGTTCAGCCTTGTCGGAACAAAGGATCAGGATCCTTAATGAACAATACCCGGGTACGGCACAGGTTGAAATAATAGACCTTCGGTCAGCGAATAATGAACCGGCCGGAACGAAAGTAAAGATCAGTTTACCCGTCAACCTGGAATAAAAATGAATGATCCCGTCAAAATACTGATCGTTGATGATGAACCTGCAGCCGGGAATATCCTGCAACTGCTCATTGAAAAACATGTGCCGGGTGAAAAACTCATCCGCTATTACTCCTCCCCTGAAGCGGCGTTATCCGTCCTGCCGGAATTCAAACCCTCCCTGGTCATGCTGGACATCGAAATGCCCAATATGAACGGGTTCGACTTTCTGAACAAGGCGGTGAACTGTGATTTTGACGTGATATTCACCACCGCGTATGACAAATATGCCATCAAGGCCATTCGTTTCAGCGCGCTGGATTACCTGTTGAAACCCATTGATATCAGTGAGCTGCAAAACGCCATCAACCGGCACCTGGTAAAAAAGGATTTTAAACCGCAACAGCAGGAAAAACTGGTAGACAACCTGATCAGCAACCTGCAGCAAAAAGATGCGTCCACATTCAAACTTGCCCTGAGCACGATGGAAGGTGTCTTCTTTTTTGAACCTGCGACAATCATCCGCTGCGAAGGGGA
The DNA here is from genome assembly GCA_964516445.1 of uncultured Chitinophaga sp. GTDB lineage: Bacteria > Bacteroidota > Bacteroidia > Chitinophagales > Chitinophagaceae > JJ008. The sequence continues at coordinate 1,368 of CAZEZE010000073.1, forward strand.
GAATAATTATACCCGCTTCTATTTCCCCGACCGCAAACCGCTGCTGGTATCCAAAACAATGAAGGAATATGAAGATATACTGTCGGACCATCACTTTATACGGGTGCATAAATCACACCTGGTGAATAAGAAATTTGTCCGCCACCTGGATAAGGAAGGACTGTTGTGGCTTACCGATGGCAGTCATATTGCCGTGTCGCGCCGTAAGAAAGAAGAAGTGATGAAGGAACTGATGAACCGCAAAGGATCGTAATTGCTGCAGCAAGAAGCCCCTTCCGGTTTATTTTGTCACATGAGCCATTCAACTGCCGTTTGCCATAGTTGGGTATCCGTTAAGCAGAAAAAAATCAGCAACCCGGCTACATAGATCGCCAAAGTTATTCCTGCCGGTTTAACAGAATTCCCTTTCCTATGCTGGTAGATCAGCAAAGCCGAGATCAATAAAAGATTCAAAAGGAATACGGCATTCTGAACCAGGAACCCAAATTTCCAACCAAGGGTTTGCCAGGTATTATAGAGCAGCCGGTCGAGCGTTGGCCCGAGCAGGGTGAGAATGGCTCCCATCATATAGGTAGCATGAAAAAGCATTTTTCTCCGGTTGATCACCGCCAGCAGGTAATAGATCACGAGCCAGGCCAGGTATACAACGCCAATGGCAATATAGGCCGCCGCATGAGACCGGATCTCATCAGCGCCCTTCACTATAGCTCCCTCAGCGCTGTTTGCTTCCTCCATCCGCGTGATCTGCAGGTGATATACGTGCCGGATAACCAGCCAGGCCGTAATAAATACCACCGGCATGATAAAATAACTGGCCTTCCCGATAAGCCTGTGCAGTTTTGTTTTTTTCCGTATGATCAGGAAAGGCTGGAGGATGGCCATCGCAATCCAAAGGATCATGAAAAATGCATGTACATGAAAGATCGTTGCAGTACCGGTTAATTTTGAAAAATAACTGGGATAGAAACCAAAGAACGTTATGGGGATCAACAGCAACAGGAACCAGGCGAGACGGGGGAACAGTATTTTATTCATGCATCATGTATTAATCTTGACCCTTCTTTCCTATTTGGTAACAATACCTGGCAAGTTTGCCTTCAAAATCAAAAGGTGTTGTTTTTTTTGTGATATCCGTGACGGCCGCCATCTTCGCGATCTCGGCGTCCATACTAAATTTACGAAAGTTGGTACTGAAGTACAGTTTCCCGCCAGGCTTTAGCCCGGCCAGGCAATCCCGTATCAGTTCCGCATGATCCCGCTGAATGTCCAGTATATCGTCCATCCTCTTGCTGTTGCTGAAGGTGGGCGGGTCCATAATAATGATATCAAAATACCCGGCAGGTATTTGCTTCAGGTATTGTTTAACATCGGCATGAACAAACCTGTATTTCTTTTGATCGGTGAACCCGTTCAACTGCATATTTCTTTGGGCCCAATCGAGGTAGGTTTTGGAAAGATCGACCGTTAACACTTCATCAGCGGCTCCCGCCGCAACATACACGGAAAAGGAGCCGGTATAGGCAAAAAGATTCAGCACCTTTTTACCGGTACTTTGCCCCCTGACCAATTGCCGGGTAACCCGGTGGTCAAGAAAGAGACCTGTATCCAGGTAGTCACTCAGGTTCACAATGAATTTCAAACCGTTTTCCTGCACTTCAAATTCGTGCTGCACTTCTCCGATTTTTTGATATTGCCCCAGTCGGCCCGGTTTCCGCTGGCGGAGTTTGAGAAAAATATCCTCCTTCCCGACTCTCAAAATTTCACTGATTATTTCCAGGCATTTCTCCATCCAGGTATTATGCTCGTTCTCCGTCATCCCGTGTTGCCGTTTGTATTCCGCCACATATACTTTATCCCCGTAAAGCTCGATACAAAAGGGAAATTCCGGCAGGTCATGATCATAGACCCGGAAACAACTAACCCCCGCTTTCCTGGCCTGTTTGCCAAGGTGTCGGAATACTTTCTGCAGCCGGTTGCGGAACATGAGCAGTCTTTCATCAGTTGTCATAAACCGAAATTATCGATTACAGGCTGACCGGCAAGGCATTGGCCGAGTAATTATTAATGGAAAAATACAGGTCAAATGTCTTACCTTTGTAAGACAAATGTCGTTTTATGAAAAAGAAGGCAGCCCCTAAAAAATACAGACCTCCTTCCAAAAAAGAGACGATCCTCAATGAGCCGTTGCCTGTACCCGTTTACCGCAGTGCAAAAGCATTGCCGCAAACGGCCGATTTCCCTTACCGGAAGTTTGCCAAAATAGCCGAACGGGTTCCCTTTACCCAGAAAGAATGGGCCTCCATCCTGCACCTTTCGGAGAAAACCCTGCAGCGCTACGCCAAAGACAATTCGAATTTTGAAGGGATCTACGTAGATCGCATCCTGCAGATGCAGGAGCTCATTGATACCGGGCTTGCCGCTTTCAGCAGCGCGGATGCGTTTTACCGCTGGTTGAAAAGAGATAAACCGGTGCTGGGTCATTTGCTCAATTTTGATTCCCTGAAGACCAACGAAGGTATCCGGATGATTTCCGATGAAACCGGCAGGATCATGCACGGTGTTTATATATGACACTCTACCGTTTTGCCAATAAAGTTTATGGCGCCAGTCTCGACGGCGAGGGTGCCAGGCTGAAGGGTGGCCGCTGGAACAGAAAGGGAGTACCGGTAGTATACAGCAGTACCACGATTTCGCTTTCTCTCCTTGAACTTTTAATACACAGCGCTTCGTACGATGAGATCAACAGTAATATCCTCGTGCGGATAAATATCCCCGATTCACTAAGCTCCCTACCGGCTGTTCTGAAACTGAAGTCCGGATGGCAAAATGACACCGGTTATTCCCAGTTCATCGGCACTGAGTTTTTGAACAGCCGATCCTCACTGCTGCTGCGGGTTCCTTCAGCCATTATACCGGAAGAAAGCAATATACTGATCAACCCGCTGCACCCCGATATGAAAAAGGTGAAAATAACGTCGGCCACCCCCTTCCGTTTTGACAACCGTCTTTTCAAATAAATCATCGAAATTCGGGGTTCTTTTCAGTATGTATGCGATCGTGGATATAGAAACAACGGGCAGCTATGCCGCAGCGAACGGGATCACGGAAATTTCCATTCATCTCTCAGACGGGCAATCCGTAACCGGGAAATTCAGTTCCCTGATCAACCCCGGGCAACCGATACCTCCGTATATATCAGCCATGACCGGAATCACAGACAATATGGTGGCCGATGCTCCGCATTTTGAAGAAGTGGCGGAAAACATCTTTAACCTCCTGCAGGGCAAGATCTTTATCGCCCATAATGTGAACTTTGATTACTCTTTTGTGAAGAGTCACCTGCGTGAAGCAGGTTTTGACCTCAATGTGCAAAAACTCTGCACGGTCCGGCTGAGCCGGAAAATCTTCCCGGGTTTTCCATCTTACAGTCTTGGCAAGCTCAGTCATTCGCTGGGCATCACCATCAACGACCGGCACCGTGCCAGCGGTGACGCGGAGGCCACGGCTAAGATCTTTCACCTGCTGTTGCAAAACGACAGGGAACAGCATATAACCAAAAGCCTGCAAAGGAATTCCAAAGAATGGATACTGCCTCCCCATGTTCCCAAAGAACATTTTGACGCCCTTCCCTACACCCCGGGTGTCTATTATTTTCACAATGAAAAAGGGAAAGTGGTGTATGTGGGCAAGGCTAATAATATCCGGTACCGGGTCAACAGCCATTTCAGCAATAACTCAGAAAGCCGTCAGAAACAGAATTTCATGCGGCATGTTCATGCCATCAGTTTCCGGGATTGCGCCACCGAGCTGATGGCCTGCATCCTGGAATCGGCGGAGATCAAAATGAAATGGCCGGCTTTTAACTCGTCTCAAAAAAGGTGGGAAGATGTATATGGTATCTTTTCCTACGAGGACCAGAACGGGTACCTGCGGCTGGCCATCGACAAAAACAGGAAAAGGCTGCACCCGGTTCATACCTTTCACTACCTGGTGGACGGGCATGCGCTCCTGCGTAAACTGATCAGGGATTTCGCACTCTGTCCCAAACTTTGTTTTATGCAAAAGGACGAAGGCCCTTGCGAAGGAACATCCGAATCAATCTGCCGGGGCGCCTGCAATCAACGGGAAGCCGCTGAACAATATAATAAAAGAGTGAAACAGGCCTGCGCCTCACTGGAAACAAGACCATCATTTGCCGTGATCGATAAGGGGCTGAATGGAAACGACCGGTCCTGCATACTGGTTTACGAAGGGCAATTCTACGGAATGGGATATATCCCGGCTGACCTGAACCTTTCGGATGCTGATGAACTGAAAGAATACCTTACCGTTTACAGGGAAAACAGTTTTATCCGCACTATCGTTCACGGCTATGCCGCGCGGTTCCCGGATAAAGTGGTGCACCTTAACAGGACCGGTGTTAGTCCAGCCATTCAAAATCCTGAATGAATGGCACACGGGTTATACGGATAAAGCTGACATTCACAGATTAATATTTTGGCCACGAAACAACACGAAATAACACGAAAAGGATTGTCACGGATCCTCAATTCCTCAAAAAATTTCTGAATGATTGGCGCACGGATGGCACGGATAAAACTGATAACCACAGATTAAATTTTGAAGCCACGAAAACACCGAACTTACACGTAGAGGTTAACACAGAATCCTGATTTTACAAAAAATCCGTCCGGATCTGTCTCATCCGCGCATTCCGTGTGCCATTTGCCATTACATGACAAGCAATGGTTCTACTCCAGCCATTCAAATCCTTCGTTAACCGGCATCTGCTCAAACACATTTTTCACGTTTTCCGGGGGTATGAATAGTTTTCTTTCCACCACATTCAGCCAGGCGCCGTCCACCGTTACGGTTGCACAGATTGTCCCATCCTCCTTTTTGATCTCATGCGAGATCGTCCAGCGGGAGAAATCCCTTCTGCCTTTTATTAAATTCAGGTTAATGCTGATCCGTTCACCGTATTTGATCTCTTTGCGGAAAATCGCTTCTTCCCGGAATATAATGGGACCAAATTGCAGCCTTTGCATCAGCTCCGGCGTCAGACCCTTTGACTGTAAAAAATCCAGGCGGCACATGGCTGCCCAGTCGTAAAAAACTGAATGACGGAGATGAAAATTTGCGTCCAGGTCGGACCACCGGATCTGCAGGGGCATCTCAAAAGCGTTCATTGTCAAAGGATTTTTAATAAGAAAATGGCAAATGAAGATAGCAGAAATCCGCCTGCATCCTGTATTTTTGCCGACTTAAAATAAAGAAATGAAGAAAATAGCCTTGTTCCTTTTATCCGTTACCAGTGCATGTTTTGCCATGGCACAGCCCGGAAAAACGCCCGTTAAAACCGCCCCTCCTGTTCTAAAGAACATTACTGATTCTGCCAGCTATGCCATCGGGATGAGTGTGGCCAATTTTTATAAGCAACAGGGTATAAAGAGTATCAACAGTTCCCTTGTCACCCGTGCAATAAACGATGTTATGGGTGGTAAACCGACCCTCTTTGATGAACCCACTGCCAACTCCTGCATGAACGATTACATGAGCAAGATCCAGTCGGAAAAATCAAAACCCCGGATGGATTCAGGCATTGCCTTTCTTGCCAAGAATAAAACGAGACCCGAAGTAAAGACAACAGCCAGCGGACTTCAATACGAAGTGCTCAGGGAAGGAAGCGGTGAAAAGCCTTCAGCCAAAGACAGTGTTACCTGTCACTACAAGGGAACGCTGCTGAATGGTACCGTTTTCGATAATTCGTATGACCGCGGACAGCCCATCAGCTTCTCCCTGAACGGTGTTATTCCCGGCTGGACGGAAGGATTGCAGCTGATGTCTGTTGGTTCTAAGTATAAATTTTATATCCCCTATACTCTGGCTTACGGCGCCTTTGATTATGGCCCGATACCAGGTGGTTCTACGCTGACGTTTGAGGTGGAGTTGCTGGAAATTAAGAAAGTGCTGTAGGCAGTTGGGCAGTCGGCAGTCGGGCAGTTGGGCAGCCTTGCATTCTTGTAGTCGGCTTGACCGGTGAAACTTTAGCATAGGCGAAACTGACTAATGAAGCTTTTTCATCAGTTTTTTCAACGATACTTACCCGGATTTTTAATAATATCTCCTATAAGCTTACCTACTTCGATTTTCAGGGAGATCAGTTCCTGGTGTTTTTCAGGGCTTATATATTTAAAAGCAAGTGAGAAATCCAGCCAAACTTCCGTCTCTTCGTTTTCTGTATCCGAATCTCTTAGTTTACTGAGAAAATAGTCGGGATAATTTCGACACCGGAATACTTCTGCAAAGTTGGCACATACAGACCTTGAGCATCGCCGGACCTGATCTGTCAGACTGTATTTTTCTTCTTTTGGGAAATCCCTCGTAAGTGTGTGGATATTTATCGCCAACATGAACGCCTTCTTATAAGCCAGGAGCGCTTTATAATTACTCATCACAAAAATTTCCTGTTAAGCTAGCTATACGAATTAAATTGAAAAATGTTTTTGCATCATACTCATACGGGAATTTAACGGTTCACTTGCTGCCAAACTACTAGACTGATTGGCTGCAAGACTGACCAACTGCAAGACTGCCAGGCTGCAAGACTGCTGGGCTTTATAAAAAAAGGGGGACGGCAAAAGCCATCCCCCGCGGTTTTATTAAAAACCCTGAGCATTTAGCGTTTATACACCACGATCTTTTCCACTACCTGCTCGCCGGTTTCAACAGCCACGATACGGATCGTGTACATTCCCGGGTTCAGGTTTTCTATTGTAATATTGTTATTGCTGATTCCCCTGATCTGGCGTACCAGCCGGCCGCTCATATCAGACACGGCTATCTCCCTGGTCACACTTGCATCTTCGAAAATCACATTTACTTTACCATTGTTGCTTGGATTGGGATAAACGATGGTCTTGCCCAACTGACCTTCCCCGCGAACCGAACGGATGGCGCTATACGTGGCTTTGGTGTCGAAGTCCACCTGGCGGAGACGGTATTGCGTGATCGCTTTGGCGGCATTGAGGTCATTGTAACTATACTGAAGCAGATCATTGCTGTTTCCACCCTGTGCCTGCGTGGCTACAAAACCAATGGTTTCCCAGTTGTCAGCACTGCCGATCTTTCGTTCAATATAGAAGCCACTGTTGTTGAGTTCCATGGAGGTAGCCCATTTCAGGTTCACCATCGTATTGTTTCTCTTCGCGGTGAATTCAGTTAACTGAACCGGCAAAGTGATGTTGGGGCAGAAAATAATGGTGGTCGGATCATCGGGATCGATCGTACCCGGGTCATTTGACAGGTCAGCTGAACCGATGATTACGGGGAGACCGGTGATCTCTGATTGCAGGGGAATAGGATTGTAGGCTCCACCCAATGTATATAATTGCACCTGTAAAATAAATTGCAGGGTTTGTGTGGGCGTACCGGTCTGGAAACCGGTTACAACAACTTTATTGTAATTGGTTCCTGTTGCAGGGGCCACAGTAGACAAAGTAACCGTTGAGGCAACAGTGGCAACACCGGCAGCGATCAGGTTTGCCTTGATCGTTGCTGCAGATTCTGTGAACCGGAACCGCTTTGCCGGATCGCCGATATTAAGTGTATATGTAAGTCCCGTTTGCTGGCTGTTAGATTGGTTAGTGACAGAAACAGTCAGGGGGAAAATCGGGTTGGGGGCTTGCAGTGTCGGGCAAAGCTGGTTAATGATCTGGTTGCCATAGTTAAGGTCGTGGAATACACGGCCAAAACTGCAACTGCAACCATCGGCATAGGTGTAAGAAGGAGCTGTACCTACCTGTACCTGTGCGGCGTTGGTCTTGTTGATCTGCTGAAAGGTTCCGTCCTGGCGATACCCGTACAGACCACCTACTTCGTCAAAGAAAAGTGCGGCGATGTAATTGCCCCCTGTGTAGGTACCTACTAATGTTAGTGCACCTGATGCCTTATTAATCTTATAAAGATTTTTATTGGACGCCCCTGTTCCGGCGACACCGTACATCTGGCCATCGGTCGGGTCAATGGCAATGTCCACAAAGAATCCACTCGCCGGTGAAACCGATGATATGTTGGTAGCACCCAGCGGTGCGGCAGGGTAATTAATTCCGGATATTTTGTAAAACTGATTGTCATCCGCTATGAAGTAAAATGTACCATCAGAATCAAAACAACCAGCATATGCATTTTCTGATCCCCCAATATTAGTACCTGTAATGGCACCCAGGTCAACGACATTTCCCGGGGTTGTTGCGCCAACCCTGATCAATCTCATCGGAGAATAACGTACTCCATACATAAACCCGTCAATGGGATTGATACCGATGCCATTATACCCGATGCCTGTAGGATCTGTACTGAAAGGATTGGCGGTGATAGTACCACTGGAGAAAGTCAG
>CAZEZE010000074.1:0-9753 GCA_964516445.1 uncultured Chitinophaga sp.
TAATCAGTTATTTTTGATAAACTATATCCCTTTGAAGAAATCTCTGCTTTTTTTCACCTTTCTTACTTTGTTTCTTTCCGCCACCGGCCAAACCGGGTACTGGCAACAGCAGGTCAATTACACCATCGACGTTTCTCTGAATGACAAAGAGCACAGCCTGGAGGGTTTTGAAAAGATCGACTACACGAACCATTCTGCCGATACGCTGCGTTTCATCTGGTTCCATTGCTGGCCCAATGCTTATAAGAACGATAAAACTGCGTATACAGACCAGTCGCTGGAAAACGGAAGCACGCAATTTTATTTTTCTTCAAAGGAAGAGAAAGGCTATCTCAACAAACTCGATTTTAAGGTTAACAATGTAACAGCCGCTACAGAGGACCACCCGCAGCATATTGATATCATCAAACTCATCCTGCCCTCCCCGCTTCTGCCCGGAGAAAAGATAACGATCACCACGCCCTTTCATGTAAAGCTGCCTTATAATTTTTCACGCGGTGGTCACGATGGCCAGGGTTACCAGGCTACACAATGGTATCCCAAACCTGCTGTGTATGATAAGAACGGGTGGCACCCGATGACCTACCTTGACCAGGGTGAATTTTACAGTGAATTCGGGAACTTTGATGTGCGGATCACTGTTCCTAAAAATTATGCGGTAGCAGCGACCGGGGAATTACTAAACCCGGAAGAAAAAATATGGCTGCGTTTAAGATCATCCTTCAGTTGGGAACCACAGAAACAAAAAGAGAAAAATCAAACGGGCCAGTATAAGACCACTTACCAGCAATTCCCGGAATCAGATAAAGAGACCAAGACCATTCAGTACCGTCAACAAAACGTACATGATTTTGCCTGGTTCGCCGATAAACGTTTTATCGTAAATCATGATACCTGCCAGCTTGCATCCGGAAAAGTGATAGATATTTTTTCGTATTACACTCCCGCGGAAAAGGAAACCTGGAATACGGGCGTTCACTTCGCGAAAAAGGCTGTTCGTTTTTATTCCCGCATGATCGGCGAATATCCCTATGCCGCATTAAGCGTTGTACAGGGACCTCAAAGTTTCGGGGGTGGTATGGAATACCCGGGCGTCACCATCATCTCCCCGGAAAAGAACAAAAAGGCGCTTGACCTGGTGATCGCCCATGAGATCGGTCATAACTGGTTTTACAGTATCCTCGGGAGCAATGAACGGAAACATCCCTGGATGGATGAAGGTATGAACAGCTACTATGAAGCCCTTTATGAAAAAGAACATTATGGTGAGAGAACAAAGCTGGAACAACTGGTTTTCGAGACCCAGGCCGTGGAAAAAAAGGATCAGCCCATTGAAACGCCTTCGGAAAAATTCAGCGCCGCCAACTACGGCCTGGTAGCTTATTACAAAACAGCAGAATGGATGCGGTACCTGGAATCGCAACTGGGAACCGAAAATTTCACTAAATCCATGCAGGAATATTTCCGCCGCTGGCAGTTTAAACACCCCATGCCGGAGGATTTCAGGAAAGTAATGGAGGAAACCAGCGGGCGAAACCTCGATACCGAATTTTCATTCCTTACTAAAACCGGCACGCTTCCCAATCAAAAAAGAACGGGCACAAAAACCGTTTTTATTGTTGATGTTAAATCCCTTCAGCAATATGGGAAACATCCAACCAGGGACCTTGTGTTGCTCGGTCCCGCCCTGGGAGCCAACAGCTATGATAAGTTCATGGCAGGCGTCTTTGTCACCAATATGAAATTTCCGCCGCCCAAATTGCAGTTCCTGTTTGCGCCGATGTATGCAACGGGCACCAAAGATTTTACCGGGCTCGGGTTCCTCTATTACAGTTTTTATCCCGATGGTTTCATCCGTAAAATTGAAACCGGGGTGAACGTGTCATCTTTTACGGCCGATGAATACACGGATAATGATGGCCGGAAAGTATACCTCGGGTTCAGGAAGATCGTCCCGGGTATTAAACTCACACTAAAGGAAAAAAATCCAAGAAGCACTTTTAACCGCTTTCTTCAGTTCAAATCATTCCTGATAGGTGAAGAAGGACTTGGATTTTACCGCGACACGGTGGTGAGCGGTCCGGATACGACCATTTCTTCCAAATACAGGGTCACGGACAAGAACAGGACCCTGCACCAGTTGCGTTTTGTAATAGAGAACAACCGGGTGCTCTATCCTTATCGCGGCGAACTGAAGCTCGAACAGGGAGAGTACTTTGTGCGCACGGCATTCACCGGCAACTATTTTTTCAATTATCCTAAAGGAGGCGGTTTTGACCTCCGGCTCTTTGCCGGGAAGTTTTTCTATACCAGTTCGAAAACCTATTCCAAACAATTTGCGACCGACCGCTACCACCTGAATATGACGGGAGCGAAAGGCGATGAGGATTATACTTACAGCGATTATTTCATTGGCAGGAATAAATTCGAGGGAATGGCCAGCCAGCAGATCATGGTCAGGGATGGCGCTTTTAAGGTCAGGACCGACCTGCTGGCTGATAAAGTTGGTAAAACAGATGACTGGCTGTTTGCTTTGAACCTGTCAACCACCATCCCGGATGCTGTGAATCCGCTCTCTATGTTACCTGTGAAGATCCCGTTGAAATTATTCTTCGATATCGGTACACAGGCGGAGGCATGGAAACTGGAAGCCGAAACCGATCGTTTCCTTTTTGATGCCGGCCTGCAGATCCCCATCCTGAAAGAGACCATCAATATCTATATACCTTTATTATACAGCAGCGTTTACAAAGATTATATACAATCCACGTCGGAGAAAAAACAACGGTTCTGGAAAAAGATCTCTTTCTCCATTGATCTTTCCAATTTCAGTTTCCGGAAAATTGACCGAAACCTTGATTTCTGATGCACGACCAAAACGGTATACAATACCTCCGTAACAAAGCGATCGACCGCCTGAAATGGGATCATTGTATCGATAGCGCCGCAAACGGGTTAATCTACGTCCGTTCTTTCTATCTCGATCATATGGCCGGTCATTGGGATGCACTGGTGTTTTCCCAGGGCCCCCCTCAGGAAAATGACTATGAGGCAGTAATGCCGCTGACCTGGAATCAAAAATTCGGCATCCGTTATTTGTACCAGCCTTTTCTCACCGCGCAAATGGGCATCTTTGGCAGGGAGCTGACACAACCAATGATCAGCAATTTCATCCGGGCTATCCCTGCCTCTTTCCGGTTCATCGAAATCCCCCTTAATTACCATAACCTGGAGGGCGCCCCGCCCGGGGTAACCACGAGGAGAAATAATTATGTGCTCAATCTTCAAAAGCCCTACGAAAAACTTTACGAAGATTTCAACGAAAATACCCGGCGGAATATCAGGAAAGCCTTGCAGTTGGGTTGCAGGGTCAAAAAAGATTTTGAGGCGGAAAAAGTGATCGGGCTGGCATTGGCACAGATGAAAATGCATGGTAAGCGGCCGGCAGAAAATGCCGACCGGTTCAGGGATCTTTACCGCGACCTGAAAGAAAGGGGGAACGGGAGCACGTATGGTATTGTACTGGGAAACGAACTGCTGGCTTCCTGTGTATTTTTTTTCTCACACAACCGTGCCTATTATATCCTTGTTGGCAATAACCCGGAAGGCCGGAATTCCGGTGCCTCCCATGCGTTGATCGATGCATTTATTAAAGATCATGCCGGCCAGCGGCTGGTCCTCGATTTTGAAGGTTCGGATATCCCCGGTCTTGCAGTATTCTACCAGGGATTCGGGGCCATCAATGAGCCTTACCCGTTTTTAAGGATCAACCGCTTGCCTTTTTATTTGAAATGGATGAAGTGATTGGGTTAATTAGTTTATTGGTTCCTTCATGCTGGAAACCTGGTAGGTGCATCAAGCTCAAGTTTAAAAAAAGTAATTAAAATGATCGTTGCCTGCACGGGAGTTTATCTGAGACATCACGAATGAGTAAGAAATCTAAGAGCGAAGACCTATTCAACCAATACACTAATCAACCAATTAACTGCTCTGCGATCAGTAAATCTACCGGCCTTGTGATCTTAATATTGTTCTCTTCCCCTTCTACCAGTGACACCTTCATCCCAAAAGCCTCCACCACGGTGGCCTCATCGGTGAATTTATCTTTGTAATCAATCTGGTAAGCGGGTATAAGGATCTTGCTGTGAAAGGTCTGCGGTGTTTGTACCAGCATAACTTTATTCCTGTCCAGCGCTTCACTCCCTTCATCCTGCATCAGCCGGATACTGTCCTTGGATACAATGGCCGGAATCGCGGTACCGGTTTCCGCCGCCTTTTCATGACAGCGGCGGATAAGATCTTTAGAAAGCATACAACGTACGGCATCATGCACGAATACGATGGATTCTTCTTCTACCAGTGCAAGCCCGTTCTTCACTGACTGGAAACGCGTAGGCCCACCGGCCGTGATCCGGATACGTTCCTTATCAAAAAAAGCGTCAATGATCTCCTGTCCAAGATCGGTATATTCAACAGGCAGCACAAGTATGACCTTAAGGTCATCGTAGGCCTCTAAAAAAGTTTTCAGCGTATAATAAAGAACCGGCTTACCCCGGAGCAGCAGGAATTGTTTGGGAAGATTACCTCCCATCCTGCTTCCTGTTCCTCCCGCTACTATTACGGCATACCTGGTCATTGTTTATTTATAGATGGCTATCTGATCAATCCCATCACTTCCTTTCACTCCACGGTACATGCCCTCACTGTTGAATACCATCGCCGCGTTACCTTTTGCGTCCACACCGATCATTCCACCCTCTCCGTCCAGCTTCAACAATTTGTCGTGGACCACCACATGCATAGCTTTTTCGAGCGTATATCCTTTATACTCCATCAGGCAGCTTACATCGTATGCGGTCACAGCCCGGATGAACGGTTCGCCGTGCCCGGTGCAGCTGATGGCACAGGTATTATTGCTGGCATAGGTACCCGCCCCGATGATCGGGCTGTCACCCACCCTTCCGAATTGTTTGTTCGTCATGCCTCCGGTACTGGTAGCAGCCGCAATATTCCCTGCCTTATCCACCGCAACGGCTCCCACCGTTCCGAATTTCTTTTCCGTCACATGCACATTATGATCCAGCGCTGTTTGCCCGGTTTGCTGCATCTGTTTCCACTGATCGTAGCGGAACTGCGAAAAAAAATAGGTATCGGGTTCGGTGGCTATTCCGTGAAGTTTCGCGAATTCCATGGCCCCCTGCCCGTTCAGCATTACGTGTTCACTTTTGGTCATGACTGCATAAGCGAGGTCCACCGGGTTCCGGATATTCCTGACGGCCGATACTGCACCGGCCATCCGTGTTTTCCCATCCATGACCGAAGCATCCATTTCCTGGCTGCCGTCCCTGGCAAATACCGCACCCCTGCCCGCATTGAAAAGGATATTATCCTCGAGTGAACGGGTGGCTGCCAGTACCGCTTCAACTGCTGTGCCACCTATTTCCAGAAGCCCATACCCCGCCTGAAGCGCCATTGATAAGCCCTCCAGGTATGTTTTTTCCAGATCCGGAGTAAGGGCAGAGCGGAGAATGGTGCCGGCGCCTCCGTGTACCACGATCTTATAAACGGGTCTGTCCATTTTAAGTTTAAATGAAAGTGCTAATTTAACTATTTTAGAGGCGATCTATGCAAGGTATCCGCAGCATCATAAAAAGAGACCTCAAAAGAGATGACTGGCTGATCATCATTGCCAACCTCATCCCCATTTTCGGCGTGTGGTTCCTTGACTGGAGTGCCATAGAAGTCTTTACGGTCTATGCCCTGGAAACACTGATCGTTGGGATTCTTACCGTAGTCAAACTTCTAATCGCAACATTGTACAAAAGACAGGACACCTGGAACAACAACGGGCAGGTCACCCGGCAAAGCGGAATTTTCTTCATTCTTTTTTTTATAGCGCATTTCGGTTTATTTGCCGCCGTTCAGACCACCATCTTTTCACAGGTAGCTGGTATCACGCCCCCTAACAGCGGACCCCTGCATTTCTTTTTCCATTGGTGGGAATACATCAATGAAGACATCGCCTGGATGCTCGGTGGATTTGTCATCAGTTATCTGGCCAGGGATCTTATCCCCTTCCTGGTCCGCCGGGACTATAAAAATGTGTCCATGTTGCGACTCATGTTCCAGCCATACGGGAGAGTCCTGGTACAGCAGTTCACGGTGATACTGGGAAGCATGTTCCTTACTTTCGGGCTTGGAAAAATATTCATACTTGTATTTGCGCTGGCAAAGATCGCTTTCGAGGTGTTGGCAGACTTTAACCGTTTGCTGGATAAAAATTTCGAAAAATGGGAGGAAAATTCAGGAAAGAAGTAATTCACATTCCTGCAGGAGCCGTTCTTTTGATACAGATGCCGTACCCACTTCTTCGCAAACCAGTCCACCGGCAATATTAGCTACCTCCGCCATCAGGTGTACGTTCTTCGTTACGGCATACACCAGCGAAGCAACAGCGATGACCGTATCACCGGCACCGGAAACATCCGAAATATTGCGGAGGTGCGAGGGGATGACAGCGGCCTTATCATCCAACTGGTAAAAGACACCTTTTTCCGATAAAGTGATCAATGAAATCCTGTGGTGGAGCTGCTGCTGCAGTTCCTTGTGGATCTTTTCCAGGAGCGGGAGCGTGATCTCTTCCGCCAGCAGGTTGAACGCTTCCTTAACTTCCTTCAGGTTGGGTTTGAAGATATCCGACTGTTGGTAGAGGAAGAAATTCTTTCGTTTGGGGTCAACTGCCGTAAGCACGCCGGCTTTCCTGCACAACCCGATCACTTCCCGGATGACATTCTCTGTCATGACCCCTTTGTTATAATCCTCAATGATGAGTATATCGGGATCCTCTTTCGCAATATAGTTCCTTACCTGGTCGAGTAACCGCTTTTCATCCTGCTCATTGAGCGGATCGGTGATCTCATCGTCCAGCCGCATCATCTGCTGGTTGCGGCTGATGATCCGGGTCTTGCTCGTGGTTTGCCTGTTATGGCTTTTCACCAGGTAATTTGTCCCGATCCCGTTGCTGTCAAACAGTTCTGTCAGCAAGAGCCCTTCCGTATCGTTTCCGGTCACCGATATGATATTCACGTCTGCGCCGAGTGACTGGCAGTTCAGCGCCACATTGCCCGCGCCGCCGATCCGGTATTCCTTTTTATTCAGGGAAACAACCGGCACGGGCGCCTCCGGTGAGATTCGTTCCACCCTTCCCCACATATAGGTATCCAGCATCACGTCGCCGATAATACCTGCCCGGAGGGAGGAAAAAGAATTGAAAAGTTTTTTGAAATCATCCATAGCCCAAAGTAAACAATATTTCCTCAGGAATTAGCAGGGAGGGCAGTCCGTGGACGGCCGGGCGGATTACTTATTCTTTACCGGTTTGTACAGCTGATTCAGGCCCTTTACCACATCGGCCGTAATATTATAGGCGGTATCCCTGAAATAAAAAAGACCCTGTTCGTAAGATATGATATAGGAGAAATTCTTTGCCTTGTTGTAATCCTTCAGGAAAGCTTCGATCTTTGTCTTGATCTCGTTCTGGCGACGCACCATCAGGTCATTGTATTCCTGGTCAAGCTGCTGCTTACGGGCCTTCATATCGTCATCCATTTTTTTGAGTTCCAGGCTGGCCGCGTCAGATTGTTCCTGGGTCAGGCTGCCGTTCTTTGCCTGGTTCTGGTAGTAGAGGTATTTCTGCTGGAAGTTCTTTCCCATTCCATCCATCTCCCGGTTGATATCTTCTTCTTTCTTCGTCAACTCGGTCTTCACTTCCTTCACCATATCGAAATTGGCCGCCACCGAATCCATTTCAAAATAGGCCATCCGGAACTGCCCGTCGCTTTTCAGGCTGTCATTGCCGGAACGGTTACCAGCTCCCTGCTTGTTCCCCGCCGGCCCCAACTGCTTCACGAGGAGAAATCCTGCCGCGAGGGTTAGTATCACATTCCATATAATTAATCCTCTGAACATCAGGCTGCTTTTTTTTACAAAGTAAAACCGAATAGGGTGGCAAATATAATGATTCAATTCACTTTATGAAACAGTTAACAGGCTTTGGGTCAATGTTGAATGGTGAATAGTGAATGGGTTAGACCCTGAGCGCAAAAACGAACGAAAAAGGAGTAAGTGATCCACTTACTCCTCATTATAATCTTTAATTGTCAGACTCTATACTCCATTGACTATTCACCATTCACCAGGATCATTCTTCCTCGTCAAAAGCCATCACTTCGCGGGTGGTCTGCAACAATTCGTATTCCTCTTTGCTGCCCACGATGATGTTTTCGAACTCTCTCAGACCCGTACCGGCTGGTATCGGGTGACCGGTTATCACGTTCTCTTTCAGGCCAAGCATGTCATCTGTCTTACCGTTGATAGCGGCAGATGACAATACTTTTGTGGTTTCCTGGAAGGAAGCAGCTGAGATCCAGCTTTGAACACCCAGCGATGCCTTGGTGATACCCAGCAATGTTGGTGAAGAAGTGGCCGGTTTGGCGTCGCGGTATTCCACAAGTTTCCTGTCGTTACGGCGCAAAACAGAATTCTCTTCCCGCACTTCGCGCAGGCTTACGATCTGTCCGGCGCGGAGCTTGGCGCTTTCACCCACTTCGGTCACTACTTTCTTATCATAGATGTAGTCGTTCTCCTCCACGAAATCCAATTTGTCCACCAGGTCGTCCTCAAGGAACCTGGTATCACCCGGATCAACAATATTCACTTTACGCATCATCTGGCGAACGATCACCTCGATATGTTTGTCATTGATCTTCACACCCTGGAGACGATACACTTCCTGGATCTCATTCACCACGTATTCCTGCACGGCAAAAGGACCTTTGATGGAAAGGATGTCGAAAGGTGCAATTTGCCCGTCGCTCAGAGATGCGCCTGCCTTCACAAAGTCGCCGTCCTGTGCCAGGATCTGCCTTGTCAGCGGTACCAGGTATTTCTTTTGAACGCCGTCCTTTGCTTCGATGATGATCTCCCGGTTACCTCTTTTCACGGCACCCATCATTACCACACCATCGATCTCGGAAACTACAGCCGGGTTACTCGGGTTCCTGGCTTCGAACAATTCCGTTACACGGGGAAGACCACCGGTGATATCTCTCAGTTTGCCCAGCACCCTCGGGATCTTCACGATCACCTGGCCGGCTTTCACATCATCGCCTTCTTCCATAATGATATGGCTTCCTGTCGGCAGGTTGTAGGATTTATCGTCCTTACCGTGTACAATAATGGAAGGGATCTTGGTCTTATCTTTTGTTTCGATTACCACTTTTTCACGGTGACCTGTCTGTTCGTCGGCTTCTTCGCGGTAGGTGATACCCTCGATCACATTATCAAACTTCACTTTACCGTCGATCTCGGCCATGATCACGTTATTGAACGGATCCCATGAACAAATGATATCGCCCTTATTCACTTTCTGGCCATCCTTTACATTCAGTGTGGCGCCGTACGGAATATTATTGGTGATCATCAGGCGGTCGTTCTTGGTATCGATGATACGCACCTCACCGGTACGACCGATCACCACCTGTGATTTTCCTCCTTCGTTATTGGCAATATTCACGGTTCGCAGTCCGTCGAACTGGATATTACCATCAAATTTGGCCAGCAGGGTTGATTCAACCGATGCAGATCCGGCCACACCACCCACGTGGAAAGTACGCAGGGTAAGCTGGGTACCCGGCTCACCGATCGACTGGGCGGCTATAATACCCACCGCATCGCCTTTCTGTGCAAGGTTAC
>CAZEZE010000075.1:0-9662 GCA_964516445.1 uncultured Chitinophaga sp.
GTTACCGGGGAGCATTACTTTTATTTCAGTGCCGGCTGCCGTACCCGTCTTCAATGACTGGTTGACCCGGATCGTTTTCCAATGGCAAAAGGCAATGGCTTGTTCCTGGCTGACCCCGACAACGGGGAAATCGTCATAACTGGCATGGGAGAAATAATTTTTAACCATCGGTTCGTTGTAGGAATTGGTAAAGTCACGTATCCAAACCAGTGTATCAGGGTAAATACTGATCTGTTCAGTTCCTCCCGGGGTGACGATGGCATAAACAACCTTTTCCGGGTCAATACTTCTTTTCCCGAAAACCTGTTCGTCTTCCGTATTCATCAATCCATCCAAACGTTTATCTTTCCAGTCAATGGGAGCCGCCCAGTCAATAGCCGGTAACCCGGGATGAAAATGCTGCAGCAACGTATGTGCTATTGAATCCCTGGCATATTGCACAAACTCCCGGTACTCCTTATTGGTCACTTCTGTCCTGCTCATATAAAATCCCTCCACGGTACTGGTGCGGGAACGATAAAAGGAAACGGAATCACTGCCGGTATGTGCGAGGCTGGTAAAACTTTTCGGGGGAATATAATTCACCTTCTGCTGAAGGTCCTTCAGGCCCATTTTCTCCAGCAGGCGGGGAGACTTCTGCGCAACTGAATGCAGGCAGAGCAATGCCAGGCAGAGGGTGGTGGTGGTTCTTGGCATATAAAGAGAACACCGGTAAAAGTACTTTATTGCTTTAGAAAATGTTAATCCTTTATTTACACACCCGATTACCCTTTTTATCGATCAAAAAGATCACTCCATTTTGCTTCACCCTCCCATAGCCTTCACTATATGTCCATGCCCTTTCATATATAAAAGGGATCACTTCCTTGCCGGCTTTATCAATAAACCCCCATTTACCATTCTGCTCCAGCGCACAAAGCCCTTCCTCAAAAACCGGAGTTTCCTGGCTATAAGGCGCATCGCCCCGATGATACTTCAATTCGATTTTAACATTACCGCTCTTATCGATGAAGCCCCATTTTCCATCGTACTTCACAGCGGCCAATCCATCCATAAAACTGTTTGATTCATGATAATGAAATTCTGTTATTCTGTTCCCCTTTTTATTGATAAAAGTACTTTTACCATCTATCTTAACACTGCCGATTCCATCGTAAAACCCGTATGCATCAGTGTATAAAAAAGGAATAACAGTTTTACCTTTTTTATCAATGAAGCCCCATTTACCATTTTGTTCAACTGCAGCCAGGCCTTCATCAAAACCCCATGCTCGGGTAAAGACAAAAGGAATTACGGTTTTACCTTTTTTATCAATGAACCCTGTTTGGCCGTTTATTTTCCCCGGAGCCAGTCCCTCATTAAAAATAATAACGTCTTCATACAGAAAAGGAATTACTTCGTTACCCTTATAATCAATTACACCCCATTTTCCATCAACGTTCACAGAGGCAACCCCGTCCCGAAAAACAGTCGCATAGGTATAGTTCATCGGGATAACTTCCTGACCTGATTTATCTATGTACCCGTATTTGCCGTTTTGCGTAACAGCTGCCATGCCATCATAAAAGCCAAAACTATATTTGTCATATATAAGCGGGGTTACCTGCTTCCCATTCCTATCAATAAAACCCCATTTGCCTCCAATGCCAACAGAAGCCAATCCCTCCCGAAAATCCCCGACCCCTTCGTAGGTGCAGGCAATAACCTCGTTACAGTTTTTGTCTATGAAGCCCCATTTCCCTTCCAGGGATACCATAGCTAAACCATCATTGAATTTGCCAATATACCCATAATTTTTTATGCCCTGCTGCGCCGGCAACAGGAAAGGCGTTGATGATACCAACGCAACAAGAATCAATTTCTTTTTCATACTTATTGAAAACCGGTTTGTCTGTACCCGGCCTTTATTAATCATTTACAATGCCGACACCACCGATATGAAAGCGCAATTCCTGTTTGTAAGAACCATAATAAGTGTCGTTACATAAATTGTCGTATAACTCCAGAACCACAATATAATTTCCCCTTTTTGTTGGAATGCCTCTTATATAATACCCTTCAAAATCCATCCCGGGTGGGAGTTGCCCGGAAACAATTTTAATACCCGCATTCCACTTTTTACTTGGAGACACACAATGTCCAGTTGGCGGAAGCACTTCTAACCGGTAACCGACTTTGCCTTCTATGTCAATGCCGTAAAACGATTTAGATACATAATTCACAGTTGAATTGTTCCATCCGGTTGCAATGTATAATCCCGGCTTTTGTGTTGTTTGAGTCTGTGTTGTTTTCGGAAGCGCGCAACCCACCAAACCCATCAAAGGAAAAAACAAATACAGGAATCGAGGTTTGCAGTTTTGCTGTTGTATTGACATATAAACATTTTTTACGCAACTAATTACCGGGAGTTTTTGCAGCACCAAACATTGACATCACATTTATTATTGCCTCAGGTATCGTTTTAAGTGGTTGTATATTTCGTTCCAGGTCATTTCTCTTGTTCTCGATCATTGTTTTAAATAGAGAGCCCTGGTTATTATCTGCCAGTTCTATTCCCTTGTTGAAATTATCAGCCAGTTTCCCTCCCAAGTCTATCAGATTGTTCACTTCCTTTAATCCGGTAATTCTTTTTTCAAGGAATTCCCGTGCTTCCCCTTTAAATTCATCTCCTACTCCACTGATCTTTTCACTGATAAGCCCGATAGCTTCCATTTTAAAGGTTTGAAAAAATGCGGCTTTTGACTCTTTTGAAAGAAGAGCGCTCAGGGACATGTGCACCGAAGAATTACCTAACGAAGGATCCTGTGTTGCTTTAGCCATTTTTGTAAGTTCCGGCGTGATACCGGGTGGCATAGGCTTTTTTTCCCGCAGAGCTTTGATCGCTTCGATCAGGAGGGGGCCCTGTTTTTTATCCTTCAGCACCTGCAATGTCCTTTCATACCAGGCATTTTGCCTGAACGCCACGATTTCAGCTTCGTCAAGGGCAGCAAAACCTGATTTGGCACCGATAAGCAGCAGCTTAACCTTCAGATCAAGACCTTTGGTTGTGCATACCTGGTCAAAAGCGGCAAGCAAAACATTATTAGCGAGCATCAGGTTGCTTTCCCCGTTTTGCCCCAGCCTAATCTGCGTCACCTGTTCTTCTATGTTCGATTCCCAGGAGGGCGGTGGAACGATGATCTTATCTGCCTGCTCCATGTATTTACTGAGGGTGGGCGGCAGATTTACCGTCTGAATACTTTGTTCTGCAAGTTGTTTCTGCTTTTCCTCTTCTTCCTTTTCTTTACGGAGGCGTTCTTCTTCAAGACGCTGGCGCTCTTCCTCAAGTTTTTGCTCCGCTTTTCTAAGATTATACACAGCATCTTCAAACCCGGGCACGTATTCGAGTGCCACTTTAAAATAATTGATAGCCGTTATCCAGTCTTTCCTTTCATAACACTCAATACCATGGTCATTGGCATCTTCTGCAGCCTCCTGCAGATCTTTCTCTTCCCTTTCTTTCCTGATCTGTTCGGGTGTTTTGGTGGCGACCGGCGGATAGTACGTTTGCCTTGCAGGACAATTCAACCCATGCCTGCTGCAGGTATGCACCAGCATGGCAGCCCTGTTGTTTCTTTCAATATGCCCGCATTTTGCACACACCAGTGTACCAGTGGAAGCCGGTTGAGCATTACTTATAGATGAAATAGTACAAGAAAGGAGGACAAAAATGAAGACATTGCAGTTCATCTGAATATACTGATGATTTGCCTAAAACTAACCAGGGGAATATAAAGATCCTATCCCAACAAGTCTGCATTTTTCGGTACCAAGAAGTTGGTATATGAATCCTGTCATACAAAGCAGATCATTTAATCAGTCCTTTGCTGTAAGCAAACCTGATAAGCCCGGCCAGGTTGCCCGCTTTTGTTTTTTGCATGATGTTCTTGCGGTGCGTCTCCACCGTACGGTAACTGATATGCAGTTCAGCCGCAATTTTATCGTTGGTGTATTCATTGGCCAGCAGTTGCACCACTTCCAGTTCCCGTTCGGTCAGGGATACCGTTTCAACAGAAGTTTTTCCGGTCAGTCCTTCCAGGATGATCTGTTCCACTTCTTCGCTGAAATAATGCCGGCCCTTCATCACTTTATGAATGGCCTCCACCAGTTCCTCCTTGTCTGAATTCTTCAGCAGGTAACCCGCTACACCTATCTGTACCAGTTCTGAAATGATCTCCCGGTCATTATACGTAGTGAGCATGATGATCCGGATACCCGGTTTGCGCTGCAGGATGAGCCTGGCGGTTTCAATACCATCTAATCCCGGCATATTGATATCCAGCAGACATACATCCACCGCATGTTTACCGATGAGGTCGAGCACTTCATAACCGCTGGCTGCCGCACAGGCTATCTGGAAAGACGGTTCAGAGCGCAGCAATGATACAACACCGTCCCGCAGGATCGCATGGTCGTCTGCTACAAGTATTTGTATTTTTTTTTCGGCTACCACAATCAAATATATATGACCCGTTGCTGGCCTGAACTACCAATAAATTGGTATTTTCAGGATGCAACAGGAATATCCACCATCACGGTTGTGCCCTTGCCCGTCATGGAATCAATATCCATTTTGCCTTTAAGGTATTCCACCCTCGCAGCCACACTGCCCAGCCCGATACCCGCTTTTTCCTCCACAACCCTGCTCTTATCAAACCCCTTCCCGTTGTCTTCCACCGTAATATTGATATAATCAGGATACCGGATAAGCTGAACAGTTGCCCTGGTAGCTTCTGCATGTTTCACCACATTGTTGATCAATTCGAGAATGATACGGTAAATACTGATCTCCGTCTGTTCATCCAGCCTGTTCTCGAACGCATGGGCGACGAACGAAACCTGTAATCCCCTGTGGGATGAAATTTTTTCAGACAGGTTCTTCAGTGCCGGCACCAGTCCCAGTTTAGACAAAGTGGCCGGCATGATATTATGTGATATGTTACGCAATTCGGCAGATGCTTCATCCAGCAAGCCAATGGCGGAAACAAACAGCAGGTCTTTCCCCAACTCAGGTTTCCCGTCTTTCACCTCGGCCATTTTCAATTTGGCGGCCGATAAAACCGAACCAAGGCTGTCATGAATGTCCTGTGCAATTCTCTTGCGCTCCTGTTCCTGTGCCAGTGAAATGGCATTGAACAATTCATTTTGCTGACGGTTCAGCTCCTGCTGGTACCGGTTACGCTGGCGAAGGCGGTACCGGTTGTACAAAAAACCGGCAGTGATCAGGAACACGGCAAAGATTCCTATGATAATGTTTCGCAGGTTTGTCTGCCGGGCAATCACTTCATCCTTTTTTGCCACATCAAACTCGCCCTGGATGCGGGCGATAGCCGTCCTGCTTTCCGTATTGGTTATCTCATCCTTTAAATAGTTATACTGCTTGAAAAAATACAGGGCACTGTCATATTTTCCCACAGCCTGGTAAATGTCGGAGAGGGCCTTGTAGGAGTCACGGGTGTTTTCCTTATGCCCTGTCTGAAGAGCGGCAGACAACGCCCTTTGGAAAAAAGCTCCGGAGACCGCGTAGTTTTTGCTTTCCAAATTCAGTTTTCCCGCCAGCAGGTAATAATTGATCACATCGAACAGGTCACATTGAAGATCTGAGTGGCAGAGATCGAGCGCCTGCTGAACATACCGGATGGCGGAATCCGGCCTGGCGGTAAGGTCAAAGTACTCGGCTTTCTTATATAATGCAAACGGGTAACGGTGCCTGCGGCTGCTGAATGCAGCGTCGTTGAGATGATCCCTGTAAAGGGAGACTGCCCTTTCAACATATTGAAAGATCCTGGCTGAATCTTTTGACACGATATAAATATCTGCAAGGTTCAGGCAGGTACTGGCGATCTTCTCCGGCATACCCTGCTCCTCTGCAATCGATAAAGCGGCCAGGTAGTTTTTTTCAGCTTCCTTCAGGTTGCCCTGCCTGTAAAAAATGTTCCCGATATTATTGCTGTATAAGAGGATATTTTCAGGCTCCTTCCGCTTTTCTGCATAATTCAACCCTTTTTGTGCAATATTCATTGCGGAGGGAAAGTCACCCTGGTAAAAATAGCTGTTGAATATCCCGGAATAGAATTCATGCAGCTCAGGGAAAAGACTGTTTTTCTCAGCCACCGTAATTGCCTGCAGGAAATAAGCTACTTCCTTCTGCCGGTCGCCCCTGACCTCCCCGTAAAAACTACCTGCCCTGTACAACGAGGCGGCTATTCCCCTGTTATAACCCAATGAACGGGATAACTGTAAGGCTTCAAGGGCCATTTTCAGCGGGGAATCATCCTTCTTGTACTGCAGGCAACCGCTTAGCAGATTCAGCCGCTGTACTTTCAATGTATCATCCGGGGACTGGCGGATGAGTTGTTCCAGCGAATCAGCAATTTTTTGGTTCAGAAGCAATCCTGCATCTCCTTCCCGGGTTGTGCCGGGGGACTGGGCATGGCCGTCATGATCAATAAACCAAAACAGGAAAAAGAATATTGCTATGATCCGGGATAATTGCATCGGGGCGGGAAGGTTTACTAAAACTAAAGAATAAACAGGAATTGCTGATCGCCTGCAAGTGCGAAATTCAGCCGTTCCCGAAACGGCGGGTTTCCTACTTTTGCAGCATGCAGCTGATCGAAGTGACCACCGCACAGCATGCCCGGGATTTCATACGGGTGAATGTTGAGATCAACAAGGATGATCCGAACTATATCCGGCCGCTGGATAAGGACATCAACGATGTGTTCGATCCGGAAAAGAACAAGTCCTTCCGCTTTGGCGAAGTAAAAAGATGGTTGCTCACAGACGATACCGGGAAACCGGCCGGTCGTATCGCCGCTTTCACCAATAAAAAATATAAGAACAAAGGGGATGAAGTGACGGTCGGCGGAATCGGGTTCTTTGACTGTATCAACGATCAGCTCGCCGCGGATATGCTCTTTGATGTCGCCAAACACTGGCTGATGCAAAAAGGGATGGAAGCCATGGACGGCCCCATCAATTTTGGTGAAAGAGACCGCTGGTGGGGGCTGATCGTGGAAGGGTTCCAGTCGCCCCTGTATTGCATGAACTACAATAAGCCTTATTACAAGGATCTTTTTGAACGTTATGGTTTCAAGAATTTCTATAACCAGGTCTGTTACGGGCTCGACCCGCGGAAAGAAGTCAGCCGGAAGATCCTCGAAAGGCATGCCCAGTTAAAAGAGAACCCGGCTTTCACTTCTTCTTATATTAACAAGAATAAACTGGAAAAGTATGCCGCCGATTTTACCATTGTCTATAATAAGGCATGGGCCGGTCACGGGGGGTTGAAGGAACTGAAAAAGGAACAGGTGATCCTTATGTTCAAAAAGATGAAACCGGTGATGGACGAAAAGATCATCTGGTTCGTCTATCATAACCAGGATCCCATTGCCATTTTCGTGAACCTCCCCGACCTGAACCAGTGGTTCAAATACCTCAACGGGAAATTCGACCTCTGGCATAAGCTGAAATTTCTCTGGATCAAGAAAACCGTGAAGAACCGTCGTTTTACGGGGCTGGTATTCGGTATTGTGCCGGAATTCCAGGGAATGGGGGTGGATGCATTTATCATCAATGAATCGAAGCTTGTGATACAACCCATGAATAAATACGAGGAATATGAAATGCAGTGGATCGGCGAATTCAATCCCAAAATGATCAATGTGGTGGAGAGTTTTGGGGATACATTCCGCACGCGGAAACTGGTAACCTATCGCTACCTGTTCGACCAGACCCGGGAGTTCCGCCCGCACCCTGTATTAAACTGATCCACGGAACCGGTAGCATGTACCCGGTAACAACAGGCTAACTCCCCGGCAACTACCTGTGCAAAAACCCCGGGGCAAACTGTCAAAACTTTCTTTAACATTGCAATTGTGAAGAGTGATCCAGGTATTCAGTTCCTGAAATCCTGTTTCCAAGCTCGGACCCCTGGTTATGGATAAATTCATCGTTTCAGCCCGCAAATACAGACCTCAAACCTTCGATACGGTTGTGGGGCAATTGCATATCACCACCACGCTCAGGAATGCCATCCGGCACCAGCAACTGGCGCATGCTTTTCTTTTTTGCGGGCCAAGGGGGGTGGGCAAAACCACCTGTGCGAGGATACTGGCCAAGACCATCAACTGCGAAAACCAAACAAAGGAAGGCGAGGCCTGCGATAAATGCCAGAGCTGTGTTTCCTTTAACGAGGGTGCCTCGATGAATTATTTTGAACTCGACGCGGCCTCTAATAATTCGGTGGATAATATCCGCGACCTGGTGGACCAGGTGCGGTTTGTACCCCAGACCGGGAAATACAAAGTGTATGTGATCGACGAGGTGCACATGCTCAGTTCTTCGGCTTTCAACGCGTTCCTGAAAACACTGGAAGAACCCCCGCCTTATGCGATCTTTATATTAGCCACCACCGAAAAACACAAGATCCTTCCCACCATTCTCAGCCGCTGCCAGATCTTTGACTTCAAGCGGATCAGCATCGCCGATACGGTGCATCACCTGGAAGAAATTTGCCTAAAGGAGGAAATAAAATCCGATAAGGCCGCCCTGCAGGTGATCGCCCAGAAAAGCGAGGGCTGCCTGCGGGATGCTTTAAGTATACTGGACAAGATCGTCAGTTTCACCAACGGCGAACTGAACTATGCCAATACGCTGGAACACCTGAATATCCTGGATGCCGAATGTTATTTCAAACAGCTGGACTGCATGCGGCAGCAGGATCTCTCCGGCGCCATGCTGCTCTATGATGATATCAACCGCAAAGGTTTTGAGGGCGACCTCGTGCTGAATGGTTTTGCCGAATTCATCCGCAATCTCCTGGTGTGCCGCGATGAAAAGACCGCTGACCTGCTGGAAGTGGTGGCCAGTTTCCGGGACCGGTATATCGCAACCGCCAAAGAAGTTTCCCCGGCCTTGCTGATCAGCGCCCTGAACATACTGAACGATGCAGAGATCAATTATAAGGCAGCCCGTAATAAACGGCTGCACGTGGAGCTGGCCCTGATCAAATTATGTTACCTGCAGCAAGCCCTCCGGGTAACCGCTGAAGCAGGTAGTATTCAAAAAAAAAAATTGACTGAAGGGGCCCTGTCCTTCCGTGCAACACCCATCAGGCTTTACACCGGCATCCCCTCTTCCAGCGGACAACAGCCTGTCTCACCCAGCCGGGTAAATACTTCTGAAGAGGCCAGGCTGATCATTGAAACACCGCTGAAAGGAAAACCCCCGGTACGGGAAACAGAACCGGTTTATAATGAACAAACAACCGGTAGCCTGCAATCCCCAAAAACTATAGCTCCTGCCTATGCAAATGCTACGGCAGACAGGCCGGTGGATAAACCGGCGGGCTTGTCGGCACTCGATAAGATCCGCAAGCAGTACAAGGGTGCCGGGGGCAATGGTAACGGCAATAAAAATCACCCGATCGAAGCGGAGGATCTGCAACAGGCATGGGCCGAATACGTGGTAAAACTGAAAGAGGAAAAGAATTCCGCGGCACAACCATTTGAACTGGCTCTGTTGCGTATAAAGGATGAGAACTCTTTTGAGGCCGTAACCGCAAACAACATTGAAAAGCAGTTCATCGAACAGGACCGGAATAAACTCTTCGCTTTTTT
>CAZEZE010000076.1:0-9510 GCA_964516445.1 uncultured Chitinophaga sp.
ATGATCAGCTTATGATACCGGAGCTTGCTCAGGTCAAGCGCCTTGGGGTCCTCGGCGGTGCCGATCTTAACTCCCAGCGCGGTGAACATATTACGGATCTCCTCGTTGTCGTAGATCTTATGCTCCATGGCCTTTTCCACGTTCAGGATCTTTCCGCGAAGCGGGAGAATAGCCTGGAAACTCCGGTCACGGCCCTGCTTGGCCGTACCACCGGCTGAATCACCCTCTACCAGGAACAATTCACATCGTTCGGGATCCCGGTCAGAACAATCGGCCAGTTTACCGGGCAAGCCGCCCCCGGTGAGTACCGATTTTCGCTGCACCAGTTCCCTTGCCTTACGTGCCGCGGCCCTTGCCTGTGCTGCAAGGATCACTTTACTGATGATATTCTTGGCGTCTTTCGGATTTTCTTCGAGATAGGCATCCAATACTTTGGAAACGGTAGTATCCACTACGCCCATCACCTCGCTGTTTCCCAGCTTGGTCTTGGTTTGTCCTTCAAACTGCGGCTCGGGCACTTTTACGGAAATGATCGAACTCAGGCCTTCCCGGAAGTCGTCGCCTTCAATTTCCACCTTGGCCTTTTCAAACAAGCCGTTTTTATCGCCATAACTTTTAAATACCCTCGTCAGCGCCCGGCGAAAACCGGCCACATGGGTACCGCCTTCGATGGTATTGATATTATTGACATACGAATAAATATGTTCGTTGTAACTGTCGTTGTAATTCAATGCTACTTCCACGGATACATTGGTAACGGGGTCAAGTCCTTCCACAAACAGCACTTTCGGAATGAGAGAATTCCGGCCGGCACTCTGGTCCAGCATCTCCACGAATTCAACGATCCCGCCTTCGCTGTAAAATTCCTTCCGGTAAGGTTCATTGTTTTCATCCAGTTCCCTTGTATCTGTAATATGGATCCGGATCTTCCTGTTCAGATAAGCCAGTTCCCGCAGGCGGCTCTCGAGAATATCCCGGTTATAAACCGTGGTAAGGAAAATGGAAGCGTCCGGCCAGAACTGGACACGGGTGCCGGTCTTATCGCTGGTACCTGTTTCCCGTACAGGATACTGTGGAATCCCGGTATGATACTCCTGTTCGAATGTTTTTCCTTCCCGGTTAACCGTTACCTGCAGTTTGGAGCTGAGGGCATTCACACAGCTTACTCCCACACCATGAAGGCCGCCCGAAACCTTGTAAGATCCCTTATCGAATTTACCACCGGCATGGAGCACGGTCATCACTACTTCCAGGGCAGAACGTTTTTCCTTGGCATGCAGGCCTGTGGGGATACCACGGCCATCATCTTCTACGGAAACGGAATTGTCCTCATGAATGGTCACCAGGATATTTTTACAATATCCAGCCAGCGCCTCATCGATGGAGTTGTCCACCACTTCATACACCAGGTGGTGTAAACCCTTAACTCCGATATCGCCGATATACATGGCGGGGCGTTTCCGCACCGCTTCAAGACCTTCTAAAACCTGGATACTGTCTGCACCATATGTTCCGGGTTGTACGGGTGCTTTTGCTTTGATTTCTGTACTCATAAATTGGGCAAGATCCTCTATAAAAATGGGGAAAAGAATTAACTCACAAATGTACTGAAATAGACCCGGCTGGCCCGTATTTCAGGGTCTTTTTTTGGGATGAAACAGCCCGTTTTTTGTTCATAAAAAATGCCCTTTTTTACAGGGCATTTGCATTCATTCCGGGAGGTGTGAAAATGGCTATTTTTTAACGATCTGGGCTACCAGGTCGGCTTCCGCGCAAACCTTATTTCCCACGTAGGCAGTTCCCTTCATTTCGCAGATCCCGCGGCGGATGGGACTGGAAAGCTCCATTTTCAGGATCAGGGTATCGCCCGGACGCACCATATGCTTGAACTTGCAGTTATCGATCTTCAGGAAATAGGTATCGTACTGGCCGGCGCCGCTCAGGTTGATGGCCAGGATACCGCCGCACTGCGCCAGTGCTTCGATCTGCAGTACACCGGGCATGACAGGATTACCCGGAAAATGACCCGCGAAGAACCATTCATTGAATGTGACATTTTTGATGCCTACGATATGTGTATCGCTGAGCTCAATGATCTTATCGACAAGGGCAAAGGGAAAACGGTGCGGCAATGTTTTCTCGATGAACTGCTGGTCGTAGATGGGCGGCTGGTTGGGGTTATAGACCGGTACCCCGCGGGTATGTTTGTTCTTCTTGATATACTGTTTTATTTTTTTGGCAAACTCCACGTTTGTACTGTGACCGGGACGGTTGGCAATGATACGGCCTTTGATGGGATAACCTACCAGGGCAAGGTCACCTATCACATCCAGCAGTTTATGACGGGCCGGTTCATTGGGAAAACGGAGTTCAAGGTTATTGAGGTATCCTTCGCTTTTGACCTCGATCTTATCTTTTTTGAAGATCTTCCGTAAGCGTCCCATTTCATTCTGGTCGACGGGTTTGTCCACGATCACAATGGCATTGTTCACGTCGCCGCCCTTGATCAGGTTATTGTCGATCAGCATTTCGAGCTCATGTAAAAAACAAAAGGTCCGGCAGGGTGCGATCTCTTCCTTGAAATCGCGGATATGTTTCAGGCCGGCATGCTGCGTGCCGAGTACGGGAGAGTTAAAGTCGATCAGTGTGGTAACCTGGTATTCCATGGCAGGCATGGCTACCATCTCCACCCGCTTCATTTCATCATAATGGTAAATATTCTCATCCAGGCTGTACCAGATCTTTGCCGCATCCTGCTCCACGACACCTGCTTCCTCAATGATCTCCACAAAAGGCTGGGAACTTCCGTCGATGATCGGGATCTCCGGACCATTGACCTCGATAAGACAATTATCTACACCCATACCTACCAATGCCGCCAAAACATGCTCAACCGTACTCACTTTGGCGCCTTTGATCTCCAGCGTGGTACCCCGGCTCACATCTGTCACCAGGTCGCAGTCGGCCTTGATAACCGGCTGGTTAGGCAGGTCGATCCGCTGGAACTGGAAGCCGAAACCCGGCGCGGCGGGATTCAGGGTGAGATCGGCCATTACACCTGTGTGCAGTCCTGTCCCGGAAATACTCACTGACTTGTTCAGTGTGTGCTGTTTATCCGGGTTAAAGTTGGGCGACATCACGCCAACGGTATTACTCTTGTTTTCCGAAGATGTAATCATCCGGCAAAGATAAGAGAATCGTAAAATGCCGGGAACGCGGCAGCCTGCTGCTGATAATCATACTACCCGCTGCCGGTAATCATAGAGTTAAGCCTGTTCAGGGCTATAACTTGACGGTAGAAAACCCACTCTTTCATTCTAAAACCGCGTTATATGAAAAAATACTTTTTACCACTGCTTTTTATCGTGAGCTCAGCGGGCGCACAACAGTGGACCAAACAGTATGATTTTGTGGATGATTGTGTTTGCGGGCTTGCCAAAGTAAGCAAAGACGGAAAATTCGGGTATGTCACCAGCGTTGGAAAACTGGTAGTACCGCTGGAATACGATGAGGCCTTTGCCTTCAGCGAAGGATTGGCGGCTGTACGGAAAAATAACAAATGGGGGTACCTCGACAGCACAGGCAAAGTCATGAAAGAACCCTGTTTCGAAGATGCCGCTTCCTTCCATGAAGGAATGGCTGCTGTGCGGAAAGAAGGCAGGTACGGGTTCATCAACCGTAATTTTGAAGTGGTCATCCCGTACAGTTTTTCCATGGCGGGACGATTCTCCGAGGGGCTGGCTGCCGTGGCCAACAGCAAGGACCAGTGGGGGTATATCAACTATACCGGGAAACTGGTGATCGGGTATGCATTCACTTTTGCGGATACGTTTGTCGATGGCATGGCGAGGATCATGAAAGGCTCCAGCATGAAGTACATAGACCCGGCCGGTAAGGAGATCAAAGAATAACCGCGTATCAGATGATACGATAGTTCCGGTATTCGAACAATCGCCTGCCGGTGAGTTTTTCTATCCTGTAAAGAAGATTGTTCCGGAAGGAAAACCGTTTCCTCCTCACATCAAAATTCACCTGCCAGTTCTTTTCCGCGATACGATCCCGCATTACCGCGGGATGTGTGCCGTGGAAACGCGCAAGGGAATCCACATCCCTGAAAAAATCAAACTCCTGTTCACCGGATATCGGTGGGGCCTGGTAATCCTTCCCGTTCCAGAGGCTATAGAAATTATTGAGTTTTTCCAGTTGTTTGTGCGGGTGGCGAACCCATCCGTAATGATAAATGGAGGCATCCAGCTTTTTTACCCCCAGTTTTTTATTTTCCCTTGTGCGGAAGCCCT
The DNA here is from genome assembly GCA_964516445.1 of uncultured Chitinophaga sp. GTDB lineage: Bacteria > Bacteroidota > Bacteroidia > Chitinophagales > Chitinophagaceae > JJ008. Next base: position 4,299 of record CAZEZE010000076.1, read on the forward strand.
GGGCATCCCGGTAAGAGACAATATTCCCGTTATTCCTGATCATCCGGATCTCCTGGCCATACCAGCGGCGTGAATCGCCAATGAAATCATAGGTGCCGTAAAAATGCAGGTAGCGGAAAAGCAGTCCCTCCACTTCTTTATCGTCAAGATATTTTTGAGCAGACTGAACAATGTTTGCAAGGTCATTCTCATGAACCACTTCATCGGCCTGCAGGTAAAAAGCCCAGTCGAACACCGGATCAACATAAGCCAGCGCTTTATCGGTTTCTGCTGCCAGCACCCGGCCTCCTTCTTTCAGGGATTCATCCCATACCGAATGAAAGATCCGGATCTTGGGAGAGCCGATCGATTCGATCAGTTGCAGGGTGCCATCATCACTCTTGCCAACACTTACCACGAATTCATCCACTATGGGAAGAATGGAAGAAATGGACTGCAGTACCGGGTAATCAAATTTTACCGCATTCCTTACAAAGGTGAACCCGCATATTTTCATAGCTGAAGTTGTTGCCGTGGTCAGGATACTTTCACGCCTAATAATTGTTTGACCAGCGCCTCCAGTTCTTTCACTCTTTTTTCGAGTTCCGGGAGCGTTCGCGCGGCTGCCTGGCTGCGTAAGGCAGCCGTATAATCGAAGGCGGGAGAACCGGTAACGGCCTTCCCTGGTTCAATGGATTTACTGACCCCGCTTTGCGCATTCACTTTGGCCCCGTCGCCGATCTGGATATGCCCGACAATGCCTGCCTGTCCGCCGATCATCACGCCATTCCCGATCTTGGTGCTGCCGCTGATACCGGCCTGCGCGGCGATCACGGTGCTATTCCCCACTTCCACATTATGGGCGACCTGGATCAGGTTATCCAGTTTGGCACCGCTTTTAATGATCGTAGAGCCTATTGTCGCCCGGTCAATCGTGGCATTGGCCCCGATCTCCACATTGTCCTCGATCACTACATTTCCTATCTGGGGCACTTTTTTAAAACTGCCATCGGCCTGCTGGGCAAAACCAAATCCATCACTGCCGATGATCGTTCCCGCATGGATGGTCACATTATTCCCGATCCTGCAGTCGTGATAGATCTTTACACCAGGGTGGATGATACAGTTATCTCCTACCACCGCATTATCGCCCAGGAAAACATTCGGGTATAATTTACTGTTGTCGCCAACACGGGTATGTTCACCCAGGTAAGTAAATGCGCCGATGAATACATTCCGGCCGTGCACTGCAGAGGCGGCTATATAACTTGGCTGCTGTATTCCGCTCAGCTGCTGCTGCACGATCTCCTGGTATTTTCCGAGCAAGGTGGCAAAGGCGCTGTACGCGTCGGGTACACGAATGAGGGTGGCATGAACAGGTTGTTTCAGCTCAAAACCCTCATTGATAAGGATAATGGACGCGGCTGTTTTATATAAATATTCTTCGTATTTGGGATTGGCAAAAAAAGCAAGCTGTCCGGCGCGTGCTTCTTCTATTTTTCCAAACGAAGAAACGGCAACGGTACCGTCACCTTCCACTTTCCCGTTTACCAGGAGCGCTATTTGCGAAGCGGGGAACTGCATGTAGTAAAGCTTTGAGCTTTGAGTTGTTGACCGCGAGCAACAAGCCTGTTCACGACTCGCAGCTTACAGCTCTTTGCTCGCAGCTATCTCATATAACAAATATAATATTTTTGGACAGCGCCGCTCAGGTTATGCTGTATCAGCGCATTATCCACTTCTGAAATGTCTTTTACCGTTCCGTCTTTGAAAAGGATATTGATCCTTTCATCGCCCGGGTCGTAGGTGGTATTACTGGCTTCCCCGGTGAATACAAAATAACCGGCGTCCCTTTCGCTGATCCCGAGTTTCAGGCAGGCTTCAGCACGCTTTTCCCTTATCAGCTGCTCATCAAATGGTTCTGCCTGCAGTTTTACCTTCAGCAATTTCCGTTCCACTAAGGAACGGCAAAGGGAGGACAGTATTTTATCTTCATGTAATTGCCAGAATTTAACAGCTCCCATCACATCATGGTCATCCAGCTGGCAAAACTCAAACAGCCATTCGGTTGTGCCTGACTTCATCTTATCGCCACCTTCCAGGAACACATTCAGGAATGGGGAAGGGGCTTTGGCCTTTACTTCAACGGCCCGTTGCAACACTTTTTGCAGCATCTTCTCTGCGCAGAGCACCGTTTTGTGCAGGTACACCTGCCAGTACATCAGGCGGCGGCTCACCAGGAATTTCTCAATTGAATAAATGGCCTTTTCTTCCACCACCAGGTTTCCATCCTTTACGGCCAGCATTTTCAGGATACGGTCATAGCCGATCACACCCTCCGCCACACCGGTAAAAAAACTGTCCCTGTTCAGGTAATCCATCCGGTCCACATCCAGTTGTCCCGATACCAGTTGACTCAGGAAATGTTTTGGGTGCTGTCCTGTGAAAATGGCAATGGCTGTTTCCAGCTTCCCCCCGAACTCACGGTTTAGCTGCTGCATAAGCAATAAAGAAATGGTCTCGTGACTCACGTCCCGGATCAGTTCCTCTTCCAGTGCATGGGAAAACGGCCCATGTCCCGCATCGTGGAGAAGGATCGCCACTTTGGCGCCGCGTTCTTCCTCTTCCGTAACATCTATGCCATTGTTTTTCAGTTCAGCCAGTGCGATACACATTAAATGGTAAGCGCCCAGTGAATGATGTAACCTGGAGTGTACGGCCCCCGGGTACACCAGGTGGGCGAAGGCCATTTGGTGTATATTACGCAGCCGCTGGTAAACGGGATGTGATATGATATCGAGTATCAACGGGTCGTCGATGGTGATAAAACCATACACGGGGTCGTTGATGATCTTGCGGACAGAGGCCATTGTTGCTGTTTTGTTAAGGCAAGACGACAAATGTACAAAGCGCGGCTTTAATAAGCTATTTTTGAAAACAGCTCCAAAGAACCCGCCTTCGTCTCCAACGGGATGCCGGCGGAAAAACCTGAAACAAACATATGGCCATTGCAAAAATAATCTGGGTGGATGATGAGATCGAAAGCCTCCAGTCGCAGAAACTTTTCCTCGAAAACAAAGGATATGAAGTGCAGACCTTCACGAACGGCTTTGATGCCATCGACTATGTGAAGGAGAATCCCGTGGACGTGGTGCTGATCGATGAAAGCATGCCGGGTATCACCGGCCTGGAAACACTGGCCAAGATCAAGGAAGTGAATCAGTCGCTGCCGGTGGTGCTCATCACCAAGAACGAGACCGAAAACCTGATGGATGAAGCCATTGGTTCGCAGATCAGCGACTACCTGATCAAGCCGGTCAACCCCAACCAGGTATGGCTGAGCCTGAAAAAGATCATCGACAGGAAAACACTGGTGGCGGAAAAAACGACCACGGCCTACCAGCAGCAGTTCCGGAACCTGTTCATGGCGCTGAACAGCAACCCCGACTACAACGAATGGATGGATATCTACCGGAAGCTCGTGTACTGGGAACTGGAGATGCAGAAAAGCGACAGCCCCGAAATGCAGGAAGTGCTCCAGAGCCAGAAGGGCGAGGCGAATACCGAGTTCTTTAAATTCGTTGCAAAGAATTATTCCAACTGGGTTTCCCCGAAAAGTACCGACGGCCCGGTGATGAGCCATACACTATTCAAATTCAAAGTGCTGCCGCATGTTGAAAAGGGCATTCCCCTGTTCTTTATCCTGATCGATAACCTCAGGTTCGACCAGTGGAAAGCGATACAACCCATTTTTTCGGAGAGCTTCCGTATCCTGGAAGAAGACAGCTTTTACAGCATATTACCCACCGCCACCCAGTATGCCCGCAATGCGATCTTCTCCGGTTTACTGCCGGTTGATATCGAGAAGCAGTTCCCGGCCCAGTGGAAGAACGATGATGAACAGGGAGGGAAGAACCTGCACGAGGAAGAGTTCTTCCGGTCGCAGTTAAAAAGACTCGGAAAAGGTGACCTGAAAGTATCCTATACAAAAGTTGTCAATAACCAGGCAGGTCTCGACCTGGTGAACAATATCCATAACCTGCTGAACAACGACCTGAATGTGATCGTTTATAATTTTGTGGATATGCTGAGCCATGCCCGTACAGAAATGGAAGTGCTGAAGGAGCTCGCCGGTGACGAAATGAGCTACCGGAGCATCACGACCTCCTGGTTCGAACATTCCCCGCTCCACCAGGCGCTGAAAAAGGTCGCCGAAAAGAACATCAAGATCGTACTGGCAACGGATCACGGCAGCGTGCGGGTGAAAACACCGTTTAAGGTTGTGGGAGATAAGCAAACCACTACCAACCTGCGGTATAAACACGGCCGTAACCTGAATTATGAACCTAAAGAAGTGCTGGCCTTCCGCGACCCGCGGGAAGCCGGTCTGCCCGTGCCAACGGTCAACTCGTCATTCATCTTTGCCAAGGAAGACGGTTTCCTCTGCTATCCCAATAATTACAATCACTACGTGAATTATTACCGCAATACCTTCCAACACGGCGGGATCAGTTTGGAAGAGATGATCGTGCCGGTGATAAAGATGCAGAGTAAGTAAAACCCCCTGTCCCCCTAAAGGGGGAACTTAGATCGAAAAGTTCTTATGGTTGTGGAAAAGAAATAATGCATAAATAATGCGATAATGTAGTTTCGCATTTGTAGGAAAATTAAAATTATAGAACTCTAAACATCCCCTTTAGGGGCTTGGGGTATGAAGTACACACAAACCACACTCGATCATTTAGAAGAAATTCCCAAAGAAGCCGGTTATGTACTCCGTTACGAACGGGGCACTTTCCAGAGCGGTTATTGCATACTTGAACTGAAGAAAGTGGTGGTGCTTAATAAATTTCTCCAGACAGAAGGCAGGATCAATACACTTTTAGAACTGATCCCCCAACTGGAGATAAAACCGGAGCTCCTGACACCCGGTTCCGCCAAACTTTATGCGGAGATCGTTTCCAAACTGGAAACCCAGGGGAATGGGGAGTAGTTAATTGGTTAAGTAGTTAATTGGTTAATTGGGTCCTTCATGTAAAGTGCACTTTGAATTGCACTTTTTTCTTTTGTTTATGTACCCATTCTGAAATGCGGAAGCGTTGTGAACAAAGGGAAATCTTATACTGTAGAGCCTAATTAACCTCCTGATAGCTATCGGGATAACTAATTAACCAATTAACTTTACCCCGTGACCTGCCCTCCTCTCACCATAACCTTTCTCGGTACCGGCACC
>CAZEZE010000077.1:0-9475 GCA_964516445.1 uncultured Chitinophaga sp.
AAAGGGATGGAGGATTACCTGAATAAGATCAAGATCGAACGGATACAGAGCTGGAATAAGGATTTTGATGCGGAGAAACTGAGCGAGATGATCCAGCGCCGCATCCGTGTCGAAAAGATCGCCATCAAGGATGTGAAGATGCGGACCTTTATCACCGAGGATACCGGCCGTAACGAAATGGTGCAGCACGTGTATGATATCACCTATGGCACCGTGCGCCCCGGGGAAGATACCCTGGTGGTGATCGATGATTCCATTGTGAGGGGAACGACCCTGAAAGAAAGTATCATCCGGATGCTGTCACGGTTACAACCCAAACGCATCATCATCGTTTCTTCTTCACCGCAGATCCGCTACCCCGATTGTTATGGTATCGACATGAGCAAAATGGGCGACTTCATCGCCTTTAACGCGGCCGTGGAACTGGCAAAGGAAAAAGGAAAGGAAGGCTTCCTGAAGGAGATGCACGAAAGATGCAAGGAACTGCAGCGCAGCGATAAACTGCATACGGAGAATATAGTGAAGCAGGTATACAAACTGTTCAGCACCGAAGAGATCTCCGCGAAGATCGCGCAGCTCATCACTCCACCCGGCACCGGTATCCCGGTGGATGTGATCTTCCAGAGCATCGAAGACCTGCACCGCTCCTGCCCGAACAACCTCGGCGACTGGTACTTTACCGGCAACTATCCCACACCCGGCGGAAACAAAGTGGTGAATAAGGCGTTTATGAACTACATGGAGGGGAAGAATGTTCGGGGCTACTAGGGGAGAAGTACCAAGAAACAAGATACAAGAACCAAATAAATTTAAAATTCAAACTAAAAATTAAAAAAAGACTCCGTGTTACCAGAGAGTCATTCACTGAGCACGGAGACTTTTTTGGATTTTTTTTTGGAACTTATTTGGTTCTTGTATCTTGTTTCTTGGTTCTTATAAGATGTAGTCAGTAGTTTTAATTGAAAGAAAAAAAACAGCAATTGAAAACACTCATCCTCGTCCGTCACGCCAAAAGCGACTGGGGCAATCCCGGTCTCGATGACATTGACCGCCCGCTGAATGAAAGAGGAAAAAGGGATGCCCCGCTGATGGCCCGCCGGCTGCTGGACAGGAAAACAAAGGTCGATCTGTTTGTCAGCAGCCCGGCTAAGAGAGCCGCACGTACCGCGAAGATCTTTGCGGAGGAATTCGGGGCAAAGAAGAAACAACTGATCTGGAAGGAAGAACTTTATCTCGCCCCACCTTCCGTTTTCTATGAAGTGATTGAAGGAATGGATGATGATGCGGATTCCATTGCCATTTTTGCACATAATGAAGGGATCACAGAATTTGCTAACCAGCTTACTGAAACAAGGACCGATAATATTCCCACCTGCGGGGTCTTTGCCGTGAATATCGAAACGGATTCATGGAAAGAATTCAGGGATGCGAAGAAAGAATTCCTGTTCTTCGATTACCCCAAAGCATCACCCGCAACCTGATGGAATAAAGCGGCTACGGCTTTTGAAAGTCCGGGAGAATTTACGGCGGGCGGGATCGCGTAGTTAAATGAAGCGGCAAGGTCCAGCGCCCGGGCAAGTGAAAACTCTTTTTGCTGGATCGTCAAAGCAATCTTTTTTTCCATCAGTGTTTGTCCCAGGTATTCCTGTTCCGTTTGCCCGGGTGTAGGTATGAGGATACATTTTTTCTCCAGCGCCATCGCGTCCATGATACTGCTGTAACCACTGCGGCAGATGATCAGCGATGCCTCCTGCATTTCCTTATTGAGCGCTGCGGCCGGAAGGTGGTTGTAAAAATGGTTCCTGTTGGTAGAAGGGATCAGGGAATGATCGCCGGGCAGGCCCCGCACCACGGTAGCCGTGCCGTTATGATCCCCGAGTCCGGTGATCAGTATATTTTCCAGGAGCGTACGTTGCGGTTCAGGGCCCGAGAGCAGCATCAGCAGGTGATCTTTTTTTTCCGGTAATTGCTGTTTACTGAACCTTGAGAGAAAGCCGATGTAGCGGACCGGCAGACCGGGTTTTTTATCCGGGTGCGAGAGTTCACCCGCAAGATTTCCCGGTCCTTCTTCATCCGGGATCCAGCATTGAGAGAACCGGTTGATGTAAGCATAATTGCGCATCTGCAATATTCTTTCCGACCATTTTCCCCAGCCGGTTTTGATGAGCAACTGGTGCGTGACGATGACCGATGGGATGTCCGGATGATAAAGCCCGTAACGATTATCGCTGATGACAGCATCAGGCTTGTATTCCCGGACCACTTTTTTCAGCCAGTTGTTTTCCCTTTCAATGGCCTTTTTCATCTTTGGCAACTGCCGGAACATATTCCAAACCAGCCCGGCGGCCGAACCGGCATAGCGGATAAGGTAGCCCTGCAGCGGAAGGAAGGGAAGACCCGGGAATTCCTCTTTTAGTAATTTTTCCTGTGCCCCTTCCCCCGCCAGCCACACTTCGGCACCCTGGCCGGTTAATTCCCGGATCAGGGGGATACAGCGGGTGGCATGACCCAGCCCCCAGTCGAGCGGTGCCACCAGGATACGTGATTTTCCTGCCTTTTTTTCCGGGAAATGCTGATTCATGTTAATTTTTGGGGCTTTTCAACCGGGGGGATACTAATTTGTTTGTAAAATAGTTTTAATTTAGAATTCCTCCGCAAGGAGACCAATGCACAATTATGAAAACCTTCAATAAAATAGCCCTGGCCCTTGTCATCATGCTGGTACTGGCAGCCTGCAATAAGAATTATTATTCCGGTTCCGGAAAAGGTGGAAAGAACTGCGGCTGCCCGAGCACTAAAGGTATGTCGGGCTACTAATCCTGCGTATGATAAGCCCCAACCGTGACATATTGGTGCTGCTTAAGACGGAAACAATTACTGAAGAGGAGTTGACGGGTCTGCACCGCCTGATACAATCCATTGAATCTCCCGAAGAATTCTGCAAGGCACATGAACTGGTTGACCGCAACCGGATTACAGCCAAACCCAACAGGATATGGCGTGAATCCAGGCGGTTCCTGCTGCGGCCATTCAGGTTTCTGATCAATAAAAATTAAGGAAATTTTCTCTTGCTCCTGTTCTGATCTCCAGCTATGGGTCAGCTATCAGGACAATTTCTTCAGCGCCAACCTGAGTTTTTCCAGCATTTCCCCGATCTCATCTTTTTTACAGGTACCCACACTCAGCCGGTACCAGGCCGAACTGCGTTCGGCTCCAAAAGCATAAAAGGGAACAACTGCCAGCCCCGCCTTGTTCAGGATATAAGCGGTCACATCCGACTGCGTTTCCAGTTTTTTTCCTTCCGGGGTTATCTTCCCGGCAAGATCCAGTTTTATGGTGAGATAGATGGCCGCCTCCGGGGCAATGGCGTCCACCGCGTAACCCTCCTCTTTTAATGCCGCAAAACCCTCATAGATCCTGCGGAGTCTTTCTTCGATCTCCGCCTTGAAATGAACCAGGTATTTTTTAATGCTTTCGCGGTTGGAAAGATAATATGCCACCGCTTTTTGCTCGGCCATGGGCGCCCAGGCGCCGACATGTGTGAGGATGACTTTCATCTTGCTGATCACGGCAGCGGGACCCATGCTCCAGCCAACCCTTACACCGGTGGCCGCGAAAACCTTGCTGATGGCATCGATAAAAATGGTGTATTCGCGCATGGCTGGCCTTAAGGAGACCGGGTTATAATGTCGGATATCACCATAAGTGAGGTGCCAGTACATCTGGTCATACATCACGTAAATTTTTTTCTCGCCCTCTGTCCTTCTTTTATTTTCTTCAATCACCAAATCACAAATGGCTTCCAGTTCTTCCTTACGGAACGTGGTGCCTGTGGGGTTTTGGGGTGAGCACAATGAGATCAGGGTGGCTTCTTTAATATGCGGACGGATATCCTCCGCAGTAGGCATGAAATTATTTTCCGCTCTTGCCTCGATCACAATATGCTCGCCACCCACAAAATGGGAATAGTGATTATTGTTCCAGCTGGGTACGGCATAGATGATCTTATCACCTTTGTCGCACAAGGCACGAAACACGGCATAGATCAGCGGGCGCCCGCCGGATGCCACCAGGATCTCGTTGGTACCATAGTCGAGTCCTTCTTCATCCCTGATAAAGGAATGCAGGGCTTCCCGCAGGTCAAGATTCCCTTCAGCGGCCGGGTAATTGGTGAAATGTTTCCGGTAAGCCTCTACGATCGCATCTTCCAGTTCTTTAGGTATGGGGAAGATGGAAGGATCAAAATCACCCACGGTGAAATTGTAGATACGCTCGCCTTGCCGGATCTTTTCCCTGATCTCACCACCCAGTTTAACGATCTCGGAACCGATCAGCGTTTCAGAAAGATGCGATAGTTTCATCAGTGAATTATTAGTTGAGTAATAAGGTCTGATGTTTCTTGCCGCGACGGATATTATTCAGTCTTTCGGGAATAAAAATGATCGCGGATGATCCATACCCCTGCTATGCGGCAAATGTAAGGAAATGGGGCAGATGAAAACTATATCAGGAGTGGTCGATCACCACTTTACTGTTGTCATATAGGTCATATTTCACAAATATCTCCTGGCCGGGTTGGTATTTATGCACAGCGGCTTCGGCAATCACACCTTTTGCCGTACCGCTGAAAGAAGGGGCGTTTTCCGGCAATACCTCCAGTTCCAGTTCGGCATAGGGATTATTGCCGTTCACATAAGTGCCCAGCCAGGTATATTTTTTAATGATCGCCCTCGCGGGTTTGCCCGACAATGCGATGGTATTATTATCCGATTGCATTTTTTCCAGCTCCGCTTTCAGGGTATCGGGAGTAGAAACAGGTGAAGGTTGCCTGGTTGATGTTGCTGCAGTGGTGTAATCCAGCGCCACATTCAGCTCGTTCTTCGGATCGATCCTTACCGGCACTTCCATTCCGGGCGAATACGCACCGGGATTTATTCTGGATACCACGACCTTGCATTGTGTGTTATATTTTTGTCCCAAACTGTTTTTTACTTCCAGTAGGAGTTTTACCTGCGGGTTATTGTTGATAGTAACCCCGGTGTCCCTCACTTCCAGGATCTTTGCCCTGCCCGGTGTACCCGTCTTTTGTAAACGCCGGGCATTGATCAGCGATTTAAAAAAGAGCTGGTAAAAAAGGAAAAACAAGCCCCCGAATAACAGGAGCATTCCCAGCCCGATATAAATGCCCGTGTCACCAGCCGTCATTACGACGGCACCTATACCCACCAGCAACCCAACGATACCGCCAATAACTCCGATCCAGCCGCCTGCGTTCATTTTCATCATAACTGCTTGTATTAAAATTGAGAATATTAGGGGATACGAGTAAGAACCAAGAACCGAAGAAACAAGCCTGCCCGCCGAAGCCTTAGCGTAGGCGGGATCCAAAAAAGCATCAAATAAAAAATTCAAAAAAGACTCCGCATTCAACCTATAACTCTTTATGAATTCAGGTCTCTTTTTTTAATTTTCAATTTTTAATTTATTTGGATCTTGGTTCTTGTATCTTGGTTCTTAGTCCCTCCTAGAATGGTTTCAATGTCTTCTCCTCCGCTTTGCCGGGTTTGAGCACAGCCCGGATACACTTGCTGAGGTCGATGTATTTTTTAGCGGCATCCCGGATCATGGCTGAACTAAGCCCTTCAATTTGCTTTTGTTTCTTCAGGATGGCGGCCGGGTCATTGCCGGAATAATAGGCATCGTAAAGACTGTTCTTCCAGAAAATATTCTGTTTTATCTCCACTTCCAGTTTTCGTTTTTGCTGCTCTTTGATCTTTTCGAGATCCTCATCGGAAACGCCGGAGGCCATGATCTTCTTCAGTTCCTCCAGGGCGGTTGCGCTGAGTGTGTCAGCGTTTTCAGGGGCGCAGGGAAAAGTGATGGTGAAAGAAGCGCTGGAATAAGGGATCTTACCCATATTACCATATGCCCCAACTCCATATACCCCGCCTTTCTCTTCCCGGAGTTTCTCCACCAGTTTCATGGTCATCAATTCCCCGAGACTGACCAGGGCATATTGATCCGCGGCGTTATAGGTAGCGGGAGCAGTAAAAACCAGCCGCACCATGCTCTTGGGTTCGGTCCCTTTAAAGATCACCGTATCGATCTTCGTAGTCGGGGGACGGATGCCGAGGTCTTTGAAGGTTTCCTTCAGAGGCTTTCCGGGCAGGCTGCCGATGTATTTTTCCAGCAGTGGCCGGATCGTCTTTTCGTCAAGGGCGCCGATAAACATAAATGTGAAATCACCCGCGTTGGCAAAACGTTCTTTGTACAATTGTATGCTGCGGTCAAGACTGATCTTGTCAAAGTCCTCCGGTTTCGGTATCCCCCCGCCGCGGGGATGGTTCTTTGTCATCAGTTTCTGGAATTCAACGTTGAAATAGATCTGCGGATCGGCCCCCAGATTACTGTATAATTGCTTCTGCCTTGTTTTAAAGGATTCAAATGCGTCCTTATCCTTGCGCGGCGATGTAAAATAAAGATGCACCAGTTGCAAAAGGGTCTCTGTTTCCTTTGGAATGGTACTCCCGTCCATACCCTCGCTATACGTAGCGATAAAAGGCGATACCGTGGTATATTTACCCTTCAGCATATTGGAAAGATCGGTAGCGGAGAAATTCCCGGCGCCGCTCTGGCTTACAATGGCGGATGCATAACTCGCGGAATAATAATCGGCATCCTTTGCCAGCGAATGTCCCCCTTTGCTGAAAGCACGGAAAAGGATCTCATCATTTTTGAAATTCGTTGGTTTCAATATCACGGTCGCCCCGTTGGAAAGTTTGATCGTGGTGGTGCCCAGTTCCTCATCGGTTTTTGCGCTGCTGATCTTACCGGGTTTTAATGTAGTGCCTTCCATCAGGGAAGCGGCCAGCGCTTTTTGCTTATAGGGTTCCACGGAGGCCAGTTGTACAGCGCTGATGATACTGTTCACTTCTTTGGAGGAGGGGATCTTTACACCATCCTTGTCGGGGGCATTCATGGTCACCACCATATTGTTGCCGGTGATCCATTTTGGCGCAAGGGCATTGATCACTTCCAGTTTTACCGAACTGAAATACTGCTTGACAAAATCGTATTCCCATTCGATACCCGGTGTCGGCTCGTTGATCAGGAAATTGTTGATATACTCATCGGCATATTTATACGATTCTTCTTTTTCCCTTTCATTGAAAATGCGGTCGTAAAAACTCTGCATTTGTTTTTTCTGCAGGTCGAATTCAGCTGCGGTGAATCCGTGTTCCAGCACCCGCCTGTTCTCCAGCAGCAGCGCCCCGAGGGAACTGGCCATGCCGGTATCGCTGCAGTTGGCGTAAAGCTGGTACACATCCTTGCTGCGGGCATAACTGTTTCCGTAAAAAGCGCCGGCCCCTACAAAGGGCGGGTTGGCTTTCAGGGTCAGTTCACGAAAACGGCTGTTCAGCATTCCGGTGAAAAGCCGTGCATTAATATAACGGCAATAGTCACCGATGGTATGCTGCGGCACCAGGTCTTTTTTATACATCACCTGCACCGTAGGGAAGGCGGTTTCTTTGTCCTTGGCCACCACCGACAAAATCTCCGCGTGATCGGGTACGGTAAACACTTCCCTTTTACGGGGAGCAACGGGTGCGGGAATATCACTGAAGGTTTCCTTTATCTTTTGTTCGATCTCGTTCACATCAATATCCCCTACCACCACGATGGCCTGAAGGTCGGGACGGTACCAGTCGCGGTAAAAACGCCGCAGCGCATCGTGGGTAAAATTTTCCAGCGATTCCTTTGTCCCGATCGGAAGCCGTTCGGCATACCTGGATCCCCTGTATTGCACCGGCAGCGTTTGCTTCATCATCCGCTCATCGGCGCCACGGCCCAGCCGCCATTCCTCGATCACCACACCTCTTTCCTTTTCGATCTCCAATGAATCAAGCAGCGCATTATGCGCCCAGTCTTCCAGTATCTGCAATCCCTTATCCACCAGGCCGGGTTTGTCAGTAGGCACGGGAAGGATATACACGGTCTCATCAAAACCGGTATAAGCATTCAGGTCGGCCCCGAACTGTACGCCGATACTCTGCAAATAACTTACGAGTTCATTTTTGGGAAATCGTTTGGTGCCGTTAAAATTCATGTGCTCCATGAAATGCGCGAGTCCCAGCTGGTCATCATCTTCCAGTACCGAACCCGTATTGACCACGAGGCGCATTTCCACTCTTTTCTCCGGGAGCCCGTTATGACGGATATAATACGTCATTCCGTTTGGCAGCCGCCCGATTCTCACTTTCGGGTCAACCGGCATTACCTGTTCCGGGTTGATCTGTGCCGAAACGGTCAGGGCCGAACAGAGCAACAGCAGGAACCAGCCATACTTTTTAACCAGCATCATACACTTTCTTTTGGGAACGTAAATTTATCTGAATAGGGTTGTTTTGGGAAATAAAAAACTCCCTTTGGGAGGAAAGGGAGCGGGGTCAAAAAACAGGGCGAAATCCTTATTTTCAGGGTTCTTGCCCCGAACCGGCTGCGGAATCTTTATATTTCTTTTCCGCCTCCTTGGCTTTTTGAAAATCAAGTACAACACCGTTGATACAGTAACGCAGCCCGGTGGGGGGCGGGCCGTCATCGAACACATGCCCCAGGTGGGCCTTGCAGCGCCCGCACTGTGTCTCAGTCCGGCTCATTCCATGCGTATTATCAGGGGTATAGATGATACTGCCTTTGCTGATAGGTTCGTAAAAGCTGGGCCAGCCGCAACCACTGTCAAATTTGGTATTGCTTTTAAAGAGGGGATTACCACAGGCGGCGCAGTAATAAGTGCCTGCTTCGCTGAAATTCTCAAACTTACTGGTCCAGGGTCTTTCCGTCCCTTTTTGGCGGGCGATATAGAATACGTCGGCCGGAAGGATCTTTTTCCACTCCTCGTCACTCATCGTTACGCGGCTGGTATCTGAATTTGAATAAACAGGGTTGTTCTTTTTCGTTGTGTCCATCGTGACTGATTTACTGGTGGAAGGGTTATTCTGAGAATAGCTGCATTGCTGAAAGATACCGGTAAGGGCCGTTATCATCAATATCTTAAAAATGGAGTTCATAATGTTCATATAACAAATTTACGGCAGTCTTGTTTGGCCGGATTGGCGGTAACCTGCCGGATTTATGCTTTAACATTTCCTCTTTTCCAGGCCTGTTTTTAATATTAACGGGATACCGGTAATTTAAGCCTTGTATATTATATTTGTTAGCTCACCACAACTGTTGTGCTTATGTTTAATTTGATACTTTTTGGCCCGCCGGGTAGTGGAAAAGGGACACAATCTGAACGATTAGTGGAAAAATACGGTTTGCTGCATCTGTCAACCGGAAACCTGTTGAGGGCTGAGATCGCGGAAAAAACACCCCTTGGCATGGAGGCCAGGAGCTTTATCGATAAAGGCCAGTTGGTGCCCGATGAAGTGGTGATCGGGATGGTGGATTCCTATTTTGATCAGAATAAGGAGGC
>CAZEZE010000078.1:0-9399 GCA_964516445.1 uncultured Chitinophaga sp.
TACTGAAACTGGCTGTTATCTTTTTTGTGATCGTACTGGGCGCTTTTTATGTGAACCCGGCTAACTGGTCGCCATTCACCCCCGCAGGATTTGGCGGTATTATGAAAGGAGTGTCGGCCGTATTCTTTGCTTATATAGGCTTTGATGCCATTTCCACCACGGCGGAAGAATGCAAGAATCCGCAGCGCGATCTGCCAAAAGGCATGATCAATTCACTGATCATTTGCACCATCGTATATGTATTGCTGGCCCTGGTTCTTACCGGGATGGTGCCATATGGCAAACTGAATGTGGGCGACCCGCTGGCCATGGTCTTTGATGAGCGGGGTATGAAATTCATTTCCGGGATCGTGGCGGTGAGCGCCATTATTGCGACGGCAAGCGTACTGCTGGTATTCCAGCTCGGACAGCCACGGATCTGGATGAGCATGAGCCGTGACGGGCTTCTCCCAAAAATATTTTCCAGGATCCATCCCCGTTATGGAACGCCTTCTTTCTCCACTATTCTTACGGGAATTGTGGTGGCTGTTCCCGCCTTATTCCTGAATTTGGGCGAAGTGCTTTCGCTGACCAGTATCGGAACCCTCTTTGCCTTTGTGCTGGTCTGCGGAGGGGTGCTGGTTCTCCAGCAGCGGAAAGATAAACCTGAAAGTAAATTCAAAGTCTTCTATATCAATGCACAGTTCATTTATCCGGTAATGCTGTTATCCGGGATTCTACTCATCTGGAAATATGTACCGACGCATTTCACGGAAGATATCTGGACAAAGGACACCTGGCCTATGGCTCTTTTCTGGCTGATAGCGGTGATCATGGCTGTGCTGACGTTCGTGCGGAAATTATCCCTGCTCCCGATCCTTGGACTGGTAAGTTGTTTATACCTGATGGCACAGGAAACACATAAAGTGTGGATGCGGTTCCTGATCTGGCTGGTTGTTGGGCTCGTTATCTATTTCCTGTACAGCTTCAGCCACAGCAAGCTGCACAAAAAGAAGCAATAAGCCGCAATAAATATTTTTCAGTCACACTTCTTTACTTTGGTAATTTTGTGTGACTTTTTTATGTATTGATGAACGTGACATGAAATACCAAATCGGCGATACTGTATTGATTCTGCATTCCGGCGAGGAAGGGGTTGTGGCGGATATTATTAATGACAAAATGATGATGGTGGACGTAAAAGGGGTGATATTCCCGGTCTACATGGACCAGGTGGACTTTCCCTATTTCAAACGGTTTACCGAAAAGAAGATCAGTCCTGCCAGAAAGGAAAAACAATATATCGACGATGTCCGGAAAGAAAAAAGGGCTGAGATAGAACATGTGGAAGACGGTGTCTGGCTTACCTTCCTTCCGGTAATGGATACCGATGAGTTTGGCGACCTGGTGGTGGAAGAGCTGAAACTGCACCTGGTCAATCATACTTCAAAGGCCTACAACTTCACCTATAAGCTGCATTATTTCGGCAAACCGGATTTTGAATTGAAGAACCTGGTTCATCCCTTTGAGGATTTCTACCTGCATGATATTCCTTTTGAGGACCTGAATGACAGCCCGGCTTTTGAATTTGATTTTTCCCTTGCAGAGCCGGATAAAAAGAAAGCGGGACACTACGAAACAACGGTTAAGCTGAAACCGAAACAGCTTTTCGCGAAGATCGAAGAACTGCGGCAAAAGAACCAGGCCACTTTTTCGCAACTCCTGTTCGGGCAATACCCGGACAAACAGTTATTGGATGAGATTGATTCCGATACCAAACGGATGGGAAGACCGGCGGCTAAAGGATACAAGGTCTATGACGCTTCAAAAGCAAGACAACACCTGGAGCCGGCGCGCAGCGTTATCGATCTGCATATTGAAAAATTAGCGGATGACTGGAAACATATGAGTAATTACGAGATCCTCAGCTTGCAACTGAAGACCTTTGAAAAATATTATCACCTGGCCATTGTTCATCACCAGCCTTCGCTTATCGTTGTGCATGGAGTGGGGGAGGGTGTGCTGCGCGACGAGATACATGATATCCTCCGTTTAAAAAAGGAAGTGAAATCCTTTGTAAACCAGTACCATCCCGGTTTTGGTTATGGGGCCACGGAAATATTCTTCCAGTACTGATCTTTCATTTTTACCTTTGCACTGCTACAAGCCGGATCATCGCTTCCCGCCACAGGCGGGAGGAGGAAAGTCCGGACAGCACAGAGCAATGCACCCTGTGATAAACGGGGCTGTTCCGGTGTCAAAACCGGAGCAAGAGAGAGTGCCACAGAAAATAACTGCCCTCCTTCGCCAAGGCAACGGAGGGTAAAGGTGAAAATGTGAGGTAAGAGCTCACAGGATGTATGAGTGATCATATAACCGGGTAAACCTTGCATGCGGAAATGCCACGTATAGTACCGCTTTGAGGGCTGCTCGCCCAAGGTACAGGGTAGGCAGATTGACCCCGGATTTAATCCGGGGCAGATAAATGATGGTCCAAAATCCGCCGTTGCTTTAGCGATGGCGGATGAGACAGGATCCGGCTTACAGGCTTGTAGCTTTTTAACCTCTCTCCTCTTTTTAGGGGGACAGAGGGTTGTATCCTGCGAATTCCATCAGCCATGCTATACCCAGGTGAACGAGCAGACCACCTACTATGGAACGGGTATTATAAACTACGATCCCTAAAATGATCCCTCCGAAATAGGAACTGATGCATTCGGCCATGGGTTTGCCGAAATGGATCGTGCAGTAAAAACAAGCCATTGGCAGGATCGCTTCCCTGCCGGCCCATTTTACAAATGCCAGCACCAGGAATCCCCGGAAGAAAAGTTCGATCGTGATAAAATCACTTCCGTAAGAAAGTTCAAACAGTATTTTATGCCAGAGCGTGATCCGTTCATCACCGTAGATTCCTTCGATCGCCTGTAGTTTGGGATAAGCCGCCTGGAAATCCGGCTGCGTGGAGGCCAGGGTCACCAGGGGCAGCATGATAAGCAACATGAGCCAATATGGTTTCCACCTGATATCCCTGGTTTTAAATCCGTAAAAAGGCTGATCCGCATCCAGCCATTTCCATACCGTGAAAAGGATACTTCCAATGATCAGTACAAGTAAGGGCCAGTAGAAGATTTGATTCCAGTAATGGTTCATACCCGGATCGTCCGTGAACCGAAGCGGGATATCCAGCGTTAGTTTTAAGGCGAAAATAAAGGGGGCGAACAACAGCAGCAGGAAATAACACAGGGCCGGTGGTTTGTTAAGAACACCGGCAGCCATAGTAACCAGGTAGGGAATGATAAAAGCAACCGCGCTGACTCCATACCATGCGAGAAGTTTAACCGGGAAGGGATTATTTCTAATACTGCCGTCCAGGTCATAATAATAGTTAATGAACACCAGAATCCCGGTAAAGAGTGTAACAACGGCCAGCACCCGTTTATCTGACTGCTGCACATAAACTTTTATATAGTTCAGGATCGTTTGCACCGGCTGAAAAGTAATTTATTTTACCCGTCTTTAAACTTTCTTGCTCCAGCCGGTTCCAAATTGTTGTTAAGATTTTAAACCCTAAAAAAAAGTATAGCCATGAAAACTATCTCCCTGAACAAACTTACAGTAGCTGTTGTTGCAGTACTGTTCACCACGTTTCTCTTTTCCTGCCAGAAGGAAAGCAGCAGTGTTACCGCCGACATGACGGATGAAGAGGCCGTAGCCTACACGGATGAAAGCGCCCAGGCGGAAGCCAGCTTTGATGACGTGGAGGATGTAGGTATGATCGCTGCCGAAGAAGAAGGTATTGCCAGTGAAGGCGGACGCGGTTACATGCCATTATTTGAAGAACTCCGTTTACGTCTCGGTCCCTGCGCTACTATCACGGTTACCCCGAATGACAGTACGTATCCCAAGACCATCACGATTGATTTTGGCAACGGTTGTATCTGTGCCGATGGCAAATTCAGGAAAGGGGCCATTATCATTCACCTCACCGGGCCCATCCGCAGAAGCGGATCGGTAATGACCATCAACTTTCGTGATTTCTACCTGAACCGGGCTCATATTGAAGGCACTAAAATTGTCAGCAACCTGAGCGAGAACAGTAATATAAAATTCACGGTGCAGGTGGTTGGCGGTAAAGTGACATTTCCTAACGGCAGAGGCTGGCAGTACGACGGGCTGAAATATGTGGCCCAGGTTGAAGGCGGTGCTACCAGGGCAATAAGAGACGATGTGTACAGGATAGAAGGCCGGTCAAAGACACAATTCAACAGCGGTCTTACAGTAAACCTGAACACTGAGACCCCGCTGATCAAAAAAGTGGTATGCCCCTGGGTAAGCAACGGGGTACTGAAAATAAAAATCAATGCACGGGTACTGTTCCTCGATTTTGGAGCTCCCAACAACGGCGATTGCGATAACAAGGCATTGCTGACCTGGAACAACGGCAACAACCACCGCCTGATCACGCTTCCTTAAGAGATACCTTATAGCTGTGAAAACGAAAAGCGCCCCTTTTAACGGGGGCGCTCTTTTATGTAATCAATTCAGCCAGTTGGGTTCTTTTCAAAGGGTGACGTGATAAAAGCAGTTTATTCAATTTGGAATGCGACCAGCGTCATGGTATGCTGCATTTTGAGTACCCGGGTACCCATGGGGGCCTCTTCCCGGATATATTTCAGTACACCTACACCAGGCTTGAAAAATACCTGGTCCTTGCGAAAATTCCGGGCATATTTTTCAAAGTAGATACAGGCATCAAATGTTCCGGCAGGAGTGCTTATCCCTTCATTTAATTTCAGGGAACGACCGGTGGCTGCGATATCATCAAAGCTGGTCAGGTAACGGACTGAATCACCCGGGAAAAGGCTGTAATCCTTTTTCGCGTCCACCAAATCGGGACTGTATTGCCGCTGCCGCATCAAAAAGATGGCGGAGTCATTGCTGTATAAAAGTTGCGGTAAACCAACATAGGCATCGCTTTCCCACCAGATCAGGCCGTCGCTAACCGAACGAATATTCCTGATATACCGAAGCGTGACCATGTCCACTCTCAGGAATGTGCCGTTATCGAAAACGGAATCCTCGTAGATCCAGTAACTTTTCGCGCTCAGGGGCATCATCCCGCAATGTTTATCGGTGCACAGGTATCCGAACAGGGAGTCACTATCATAAGTACGGCCGGCCGGGTTAGCTGTCTGGTTAATGCAGGGAAGGGGCATATTCTGCGGCATGGGCGGTGGCAGTTCCACCAGGGCTTCTTTTTTACAGGAGACAAGGCATACAGCGCCCAGGATGAGGGTTAGAATAGTTTTTTTCAAAGGTTTTGATTTAAATGTCCAAAGGGTTGACAAAATAGAGACTAGATTTCAGAAATCATAACTTTACTAAGTATTTTTCCGATAAGCCCCGACCGTATTTTGTGCAAGCCATTTGTAATCAGCAGAGTTGTGGAGGGCACTTAAAATAAAAAAGTCCGGCGGGGTTACAGCCGGACTTACAATGAGTTATCCATTTTACTGCAATACCTGCTTGAAGAAGGATTTCAAATCGTTCCAGGAGGCGGAATCGGCCGCTGCATCATATTTAATCGGCATTTTGAACTTTTCACCCAATGCCGTGGCAGCAGGGTTGGTAAAGGCATGGGTTGCGCCTTCATAGGCTTTAAAGCTGTATTTAGCGCCGATGGAATCCATCTGTTTTTTGAACTGGTCCACTTCGGCCTGCGGGACAAATGGATCAGCCGCGCCATGACAAACCAGTATCTCCGCCTTTAGCAGGTCTTTATTGGCCGGCACCACGTTCAGGTTGCCATGAAAGCTTACCGCGGCTTTGAAATCGCCCCCCAGTCTTGACACACCGATGGCTACCGCGCCGCCAAAGCAATACCCGATGATCGCCGTTTTTGTTTCATCCACATTCGGGTTTTTTTTCAAATTGAGCAGGGCATAATCAACGCGGGTTTTGGCCAGCATCGGGTTCATATAAAAAGGCATGGCCAGTTTTTCCGCTGCGGCAGGATCATCACCCGTTTTACCATCGCCATACATATCCACCGCCATGGCGATATAACCCAGCTCCGCCAGTTTCTTAGCCCGCATTTTGGCATAATCATTCAGTCCCCACCATTCATGTATCACCAGCACCGCGGGTCTCGGTCCTGTTATATTTTCATCATAATAAACATAACTGGTCAAATTGACGCTGTCGATTGAATAGCTGACCACCTCTTCTTTCAGCTTGGGTTCTTTAGCTGCTGGTTCTTTTTTTTTGTCCCCGTTCTTACAGGACATGACCAGCAGAGAAGTAACCAATGCTGTAAAAAGGATATTTGAATAGATTTTCATAAACAGTTTTTTTTGAGTTGAAAAAACACTTGCCATAAAGTTCGATTTTATTTCTGAATAAAGTGTACTGTTGGTCAGTGTAAGTCTCTTTACATGAAATAAGGTAAGATATCACGCAGCATTCTCGAATCCGCAGAGATGTAATAGCGCATGATTTTCCTCTGCGCGCTCTGTGAACTCTGCGTGAAAAAAAGACAGAAATACCTTACTGCGCCTTCGCATCCACCACTTCCACCTCAAATACAAGGATACTGTTAGGTGGTATTTTGGCGGCCCGGGTACGGATGGAGTACGCCATATCCGAAGGAATGACCAGTTTGATCTTGCCGCCGACTTTACAAAGCGGGACACCCACCTGCCAGCCCCGGATCAATCGTTTCAGCGGGAAAGTTGCTGGTTTATCCCTGGTCTGGTCAAACACGGAACCATCTGAAAAAAGATATCCTTTATAATGCACAACCACGGTATCCTCCAGGGAGACGATCCGGCCGGAACCTTCTTTCATCATTGCATAATAAACACCCTGCTCGCTTTGTTTTACATCAGTTTTCCCGGCTGCTATGGCGTCTTCGATCAGTTTGATGTCGGTCTGCCGCTGCCGGGCGCTGTCTTCGTGCCCGGCTAGATTTATCAGGGGGGAAGGCCTGATTTCTTCTTTCAAATTTTTCCAGGAACCATTGTTGCGCTGGCACCATACGTCGCCGATATGTAAATTACCTGTGCTTTTTTTATGTGCATATTTAAAAATGGCCGGGTGCTGCAGGGGGCCCCGGATTCCGGAAATACGGCAGGTGGCAACCAGTTTCCATTTATTTTCTTCAGGCAGCCATACATAACCGGTATATAAGGAAAAATTGTCAGCGGAGTCAGTCACATTAGCAAGTAAAAGTTTGTATGTCTTATTATCTGCCCATTGATACGTAAGATCAGCAGAAAATTTCGGAAACACTCTTACACCGGTTCCGCTGGCTACAACAGGTGCATACTCAGGAAAACTGAAACGGACAGCTTTTTCCCCGTTCCTGTATTTTGCCAGCTCAAGGCTTACAACATCTGTCCTTATGCCTGTGAAAATAAATTTGGCATCAGTACTGTTATCCACCCTGACTTCGGCCAGGTACTGGATGGCTTTCACACTGTCCGGCAGGTTATAGTAAATGGTCGAATCCTTATCCGATGCGCCGGAGAAGTGGTATAACAGGGAAGCCAGGACGATCAGCAGGCATTTCTTCATATGAACATTTGTAGCTATAAATCTACAATTATTGCTTCAATGAGTTGCGCCGTCACAACGTATTCACAATATTCCCCGGGAACACGAATTAAAAAGGGCGGTCTGTGCATTAAAGCCTACATTACAGGTCAACATCGTAATATTTAGTTTTCCCCCGCTCTTTTAATGTTAATCATACTTCTGTTTTTTGTGTGTCACTGGTACCTGGCGATCTTTTCTCAGACCTTTCTCCAACACCGTTACGCATCCCATGCTGCCTTCAGCATGAACAAATTTTGGGAACGATTTTTTTATGGGCTGGCTTATATCGGCCAGGGCTCTTCCTACGTCAGTCCGAGAGTTTATGCCATCATGCACCGCATGCACCATGCTTATACGGATACGGAAAAGGACCCGCATTCACCCAAATACGACAGCAATCTCTGGAAAATGATGTGGCGTAGCCGTTTATTTACCTCGGCTGTGTTCAATCAGAAAATGGAGATCGAAGACCGGTTCTTAAAGAACCTTCCCGACTGGCCGGCATTGGACCGAATAGCCCATAACTGGATATCCAGGGTAGGGTGGATCGTCTTCTACATTATGTTTTATATCCTGTTTGCCCCCTCAGCCTGGTGGTACATGCTGATTCCTGTTCATATCGTAATGATGCCGTTGCACGGCGCTGTGATCAACTGGTTTGCCCATAAATATGGTACAGTGAATTTCAAACTGAACAATACTTCCCGGAATTTATATCCCATGGATCTTTTATTGATGGGAGAGGCCTATCATAATAATCACCACAAAACCCCATCCGCCATCAATTTTGGAAAGCGCTGGTATGAGTTTGATCCAACCTATCCCATCATCCGCTTTCTTAACTGGACACATGTCATTAAAATGAATAAGGTCAATAAGAACAGTAATGCGGAGCTGGATTAAAGGCTTATAGAACCATCTTTCTCTGGTCGGGGATGATCCAAAGTACTACGATGCTCAGCAGGGCCGCAAAAAAGCACCACACCGAGATCACAAAGCCATTATAGAATAGTACGGCAAACAGGTAGCTGGCAAGAAAAACAAACCCCAGCCATTTCATTTTTTTTACTGAGGAAACAAAAGGTGTTATGCTAGTGGACAGGATATAAAGCACCGTAAAGGCTCCGATCAGCCCCCTGGGTACAGGCGGGAAGGTAAAACTGTAATGAATATGCTGATTAACAGCGGGGGTTGAAGAGAACGGGCAGGCCAGACATTCCGGTGTCATTGCCCGGACCGGATAAAACAACAGGACGAGCACAACACAAACAGCCACAACAGCCCCGATACCCACCAGTACATTCAACGTTTTTTTTCTTCCCTCATCTTTCTCCAGCAAACGGATGGCAAGCGGCACCCATAACGGCCATATGGCCATGGCAAATACCAGGTAGATATAGGTGAGTGCTGATTGCCAGGCTGCAATGTCCGTATTGGACATCGATATCCAGAGAAGGCCTTCGGTAAACTGCTGAACTGCGAAGATCAACGGAATAGTTGCAAACAGGCGTTGAGGCTTTGATTTGGCTTTTGTTTGCGCCACAGTTCCCACGATACCCAGTACGGCGCAGGCTCCAAAACTTGCAGTGGCGGAAAAACACATGAATCAAATATTTTAATGAGTAGTGTAAGATAGCTTATGTTACAGGGAGGATGGGTACTTTCTGTTCAGGCCCGGTCTGGGCCACAATAACGTAAACATGCCTTATCTTTGCAGCTATGACAATCGAAAAATTGAATGATATGCGGTCCCGCATTGCCGGGATAAGGAGGTTTCTTTGACGTCGAAAACCGCAACGCTAAAATAGAAAACGACAAACAACT
>CAZEZE010000079.1:0-9397 GCA_964516445.1 uncultured Chitinophaga sp.
CCCCGTTCGTTTTTCTTTCTGCAAGCACAACACGAAGGAGGAAGTGGACATCGTTGTGGGTAAGCTCAAAGAATTCATCTGAACCCGTTAACAAAATTTTAGGGAAAAAGATTTGTCCAATTACGAAATATTCGTAGGTTTACGAAAATTTCGTAGAAATGGAAAAACTAACCCCTACCGAAGAAGAAGCCATGCAGGCTGTATGGCGCACCGGGGAAGGCAACGTAAAAGCCTTTATGGAACACCTCGACCCCGGCATCCCTTATACGACCGTTGCTTCCACGATCAAGAACCTGGAGAAGAAAGGATACCTGCAGAGCCGGCTCCTGGGCAATGCCTACCTGTACAAACCCGCTGTTTCCGAGGATGACTATAAAAAGAAGTTCATGGGCGGGGTGGTCAAAGATTATTTTGACAATTCCTACAAAGAGATGGTGAACTTCTTTGTGGAGCAAAAGAAGCTGTCGGCTAAAGAACTTCGGGAGATCATCCGGATGATCGAAAAAGGTAATCGTTAACATTCAACACATTGCTATGCCGTTCTTATTGGTATACCTGTTTAAAGTGTCGGTGAGTCTTACTGCCGTATTTCTTTTTTACCACCTGGTTTTGCAACGGCTCACATTCTATAACTGGAACCGCTGGTACCTGGTGGTTTACAGCTTTATGTGTTTCCTGGTTCCGTTTATTGACATAACTCCCGTACTGGAAAGAAATGCCTGGTCAGACACCGGCCTGGTGCAATGGGTGCCTGTTATTGATCAGTCAGCCACGGGGCCGGCGGTAACTGATGCAAGTTCAGTACCTGGGTTTTGGGACATCACCGCATACGTTCTACTTGCGGGCATGACGTTCATGCTGCTCCGTTTAATGGTGCAATTCATTTCTTTTTACCGGCTGACAAAAAGAGCTGTTCTATTATCAGATGAGAAGCTGAGGATCTACCAGGTAAATGATGCGATAGCGCCTTTTTCATTCGGCAGGTCGGTTTTTATAAACAGTGCCCTTCATTCGGAATCGGAATTAAAGGAGATCATCCGGCATGAATTTGTGCATATCCGCCAAAAACACAGTGTAGATATCATCTGGAGTGAGATACTTTGCCTTGTCAGCTGGTTCAACCCCTTTGCCTGGCTGCTGAAAAAGGCCATCCGGCAGAACCTGGAGTTCATCGCTGATAACAAAGTGCTGGAGAACGGCATTTCCCGTAAAGAATACCAGTACCTCTTACTGAAAGTAACAGGTAACCATCAATATAGTATAGCAACCCCTTTCAGTTTTTCTTCATTAAAAAAACGTATAGCCATGATGAACAAACTCCGGTCAGCAAAAGTGAATTTGCTGCGCTTTCTATTTATTTTACCCCTGCTGGCAGTCATCCTTGTTTCGTTCAGGAAACAGATCGGTGACAGCCTGCCGGGGATGAACAGGGAATGGCAGAAATCTGTATTCCCTGAAACGGATACGATCCCGGGTGTAAAAAAACCCAACAGCCAGGGATATTTTTTAAAGATCAGGGGCAAAGAAGGACATTACCAGGTACAGGTCAGGGATGCGAAAGGTACAGAGGTGAAGAGCGTCCCGCTTACCGAGTGGGAATTGAAATCAGACTATTATGAAGACCTGTATGGTCATCTGGTCACTGCCCCGCCACCGCCCCCTCCTGCGCCACCCGCTCCTCCTTCTCCGAAAAAAATGCCCGATGCTGTTGAGAAGCTGGATATGCAAAACAAAAAGCTGACCGTTACGCTGAAGGACGGAACAAAGGAGAGCTATGATCTTTCCGTTCCATCACAGAAAGAGGCCTTTGAAAAAAAATACGGTGATATATTACCCGAAACTCCCGCTCCGCCGGCGCTGCCCTCAGCACCGGGATCGTTAGGTACAACCGCCATAACCGCAGATGCGGCAGAGTGGGAGGTTAGCGATAAAAAGGCAACCATACGATTCAGGGATGGCCGTAAGGAAGTGTACGATCTCCGTATCGCGAAGCAGAAAAACGCATTCATTGAAAAATATGGAAGCCCGGTAGTGGCAACTACGGTAGCGCCGGCCGCAGCCGCCACCCCTGCTACCCCGGTCGTCGCTTTAGGGGAACCTGCTTCCATCGCCCCGGTGCCTGCTATTGCAATGATAAGCGGCGGAGTAACCGTTACCGCTCCCATGGCAGCCGATGAGGCTGTTACGATCGAAGGTACGGATGATTACGGGCATGCAATT
This sequence comes from uncultured Chitinophaga sp., assembly GCA_964516445.1. Classification (GTDB taxonomy): domain Bacteria; phylum Bacteroidota; class Bacteroidia; order Chitinophagales; family Chitinophagaceae; genus JJ008. The sequence goes on from CAZEZE010000079.1 coordinate 2,221, forward strand.
ACCGGTAAAGAGGATATCATTGTTACCATAACCCGGAACACAAGCCGCCGGCAACTGGATGAAATTATCCTTCAGATGAAAGAAAAGGATATCGATCTCAGTTATGATGAGATAGAATACAATGAAAAGGGGATACTGGTAAAACTCACCGGTACCATGCGATCAAGGGAAGGCCGAAGTAATTTTGTGGCAGTTGATTTCCATACGCTCACCCTCGCGATGATCAAAAAAGGGGAAAAAACTTACTTTAAAGTAAGTACACGGGATAATAAAAAAGAGATTTGATCCCCGATCTGTAGGGAAGTAAATAGGCAATTGGCAATTGGCAATGCTTGCCCGCCGAAGCAATTGCGTAGGCTGGCACAATGGTGAGTGGCTGAACCCTGGTGGGTCGCCGCTCACCATTAATTTTATAAATAGTACCAGGGATTCCTTTTAGCCGCCCACATATATTTCCGCATATTCCTCCAGAAGGCCAGCACCAGGTAAATGATAATGGGTGAGCCCATCGTCAGGAAAGAAGTATAGATAAAATATTGCCGGATCTTGCTGGTGGCAATACCCATCCTGTTGCCGATGGCCGAACAAACACCAAAGGCATTCCACTCTACAAAGCTTTTTAATTTGTTCATAGCTTTAAAGTTATAAAATTTGAACAATCCCGCCATCCCGGAGTTATTCAGATGGGTGATTTTCGTACTTTTGCGCCACGTTTCACCGTGCCAAAATGTCAATGTGCCGGAAGACCCTTTTTCCCGGTTATTATTCACAAATTGCTTAATTATCAAAGCTTATGGTATTCGATATCGATCTTATCAAAAAGACATATGCAGAACTGCCCGCCAAAGTGGAAGCCGCCCGTAAAGCACTGGGCCGCCCGCTTACACTTACGGAAAAGATCCTGTATACCCATCTTTGGAAAGGAACGGCATTAACTGACTTTCCCCGGGGAAAGTCCTATGTGGATTTTGCGCCCGACAGGGTGGCCATGCAGGACGCCACGGCACAAATGGCCCTGCTTCAATTCATGACCTGCGGAAGGGACCGGGTAGCGGTGCCTTCCACCGTACATTGCGATCACCTGATCCAGGCAAAGATCGGCGCTAAGAAAGACCTGGAACTGGCCATGGAGACCAACCGCGAGGTCTATGATTTTCTTGCAAGTATTTCCAATAAATACGGGATCGGCTTCTGGAAAGCAGGTGCCGGGATCATCCACCAGGTTGTGCTTGAGAATTACGCCTTCCCTGGCGGCATGATGATCGGAACAGATTCCCATACACCCAATGCGGGAGGGCTGGGTATGGTGGCCATTGGTGTAGGCGGTGCTGATGCGGTGGATGTGATGGCGGGATTGCCCTGGGAACTGAAAATGCCCAGGATCATTGGAGTTAAACTAACCGGAAGACTGAATGGCTGGACCTCCGCCAAGGATGTGATCCTTTGGGTGGCCGGGCAATTGACGGTGAAAGGCGGGACCGGCGCCATTGTTGAATATTTTGGTGAAGGCGCCGACAGTATGAGTGCTACGGGTAAAGGAACGGTTTGCAATATGGGGGCCGAGATCGGCGCCACCTGCTCTCTTTTCGCCTATGATGAAAAGATGAGCGCTTACCTCGGAGCCACAGGTCGTAAAGAAGTGGCTGCGCTGGCCAATGGTATAAAAGAACATCTTCGCCCCGACGCGGAAGTGTATGCCGATCCTGAAAAATATTATGACCAGTTGCTCGAACTGGATCTCAGCACGCTGGAGCCTTATGTGAATGGTCCTTTCACACCCGACCTCGCCACACCCATTTCAAAAATGAAAGAGGCAGTGGAAAAGAACGGCTGGCCAGCCAAACTGGAAGTAGCACTGATCGGAAGCTGCACCAACTCTTCTTATGAGGATATCAGCCGAAGCGCTTCCATCGTTAAAGACGCGGTGAGCAAAGGGGTGAAGACAAGATCTGAATTTACCATCACACCCGGAAGTGAGCAGGTTCGTTTTACGATCGAGAGAGACGGGTTCATTAAAGAATTTGAAGATGCAGGCGGGGTGGTACTGGCCAACGCCTGCGGTCCCTGTATCGGGCAGTGGGCCAGGCATATTGACGATCCCAACAGGAAGAACACGATCATCACTTCTTTCAACCGGAATTTCGCGAAACGAAATGACGGGCTTGCTTCCACTCACGCTTTTGTGGCTTCCCCCGAGATCGTAACGGCCCTGGCTATGGCGGGGACCATTGCTTTCAACCCGCTAACGGATAAACTGACAAACGAGAAAGGGGAGGAAGTGATGCTGAAAGAACCCAGCGGGTTTGAATTGCCTCCCAAAGGATTCGCGGTGGAAGACGCGGGATACCAGGCGCCTGCTACCGACGGCAGCGCTGTGCAGGTGAAAGTGGCACCCGATTCAAAGCGTCTTCAATTACTGGAACCCTTTTCTGCATGGGAAGGAACCGACCTGGAAGGACTGAAACTGCTGATCAAGGCAAAAGGAAAGTGCACCACGGATCATATCTCCATGGCAGGACCCTGGCTCAAATTCCGCGGTCATCTCGATAATATCAGCAACAATATGCTGATCGGGGCCATCAATTTTTACAACGAAAAAACGGACACGGTCAAAAACCAGCTTACCGGGGAATACGGCCCCGTTCCGGCCACCGCCAGGGCCTACAAGGCCGCCGGTATTGGCAGCATTGTGGTGGGTGATGAGAATTATGGTGAAGGCTCATCCAGGGAACACGCCGCTATGGAACCCCGTCACCTGGGTGTAAGGGCGATTGTAGTAAGAAGTTTTGCGCGCATACACGAGACCAACCTGAAGAAACAGGGAATGCTGGCGCTTACATTTGCCAATAAGGAAGATTATGACAAGATCCTCGAGGATGACAACATATCCATTAAGGGGCTGACTTCCTTTGCACCGGGTAAGCCGCTGACTGTTATACTCCATCACAAGGACGGCAGTAAGGATGAGATCACCGTTAACCATACCTACAATGAACAGCAGATCGAATGGTTCAAAGCGGGTGGCGCGCTAAATGTGATCAGGTCGCAGTTTGTGAAATAGTTCAGCCTAAAATATTTTTTTTGCCATAAAGACACAAAGGCACGAAGACACGAAGAGATGAGGCGAATCCTACTCTTCGTGTCTTCGTAGCCCGGGAATTTAAGATGTTTTCAGCGGCGCTGCTTTTTTCATGGTAAAACAGAAGCCGTGACAGGCTTGCCGGAAACTATGGTGGCCAGCAATCTTCCACCGGGCAATTCACTCGAAGCATAGTATAATTTCAACGTACTGGTAGTCCCTTTTTTCAAACTGATGATCTCCTTCGCCCTGCAGCTCATGCTTTTTGTCGGGGAATTGGCATCCGCGAAACGGATCGCTTTCAGAACTTTGTCCTGCCCGTCTTTCACGGTAAGTACCCTGTTCTTACCGACTTTTCCGCAATGATGGTAGTTGATCGTAAGCTCATCATTGGGCGAACCTTCGTCCAGCCGGATGGTTTGGACCGTATTCATATTGTTCCCAAAACGCTGCAGGATAAGCTTATTGTTCAGGTACACTTCAAATCCCTCGCCGCCCGGTTTTCCGGAGAAGGAGAATAGCACTGTGCTGATAACCAGCAGGCTGAATGTTTTCGCGATAATTGATTTCATGGTATTACTTTTTAAGTGAATAAATATGCGATCGAAAAGACAACACAAATAAAATACAGGCAGGTGCTGTGGAAAAATTGCTTTGATGAAAGGGGGGAGAGGCGTGATGTATTGCAGGAATTGGGAGTGGCTAGTGGCTAGTGGCTAGTGGGTTGTGGGGATCAGTATTTTTTCTTTTTGGAGAAAAGCCAGATCAGGAACACGACCAGGAGGAGGCCTGTAGACCCATATATGAGATAGCTGAGCGGCATATTGATTTCTATCCCAAATTAAACTTTATTATTTTCATTGCCTTATGCGAAGGATCAGACCCGATGTGGATATTATCATGGATGTATTACGGGCAGTGGTCGAAGCCAAGCCCGGATCGGGGTTTGCCCAAAGCCTCTTGCTGCAATACCAGGAGAGAGGCGGCCTGAGCAGGAAACAACTGGAGGGTTTGCATGCCATCGCGCAAAAATTGGATTCGATCCCGGTTTCGAAACTGGCTACCCTTGAAGCCATTATCCTGAAAAAGCCAGTCAAAACAAGATCCGAGTTGCCTCCTACAGCCCCGTTGTATCAAAAGGATGAGGAATCAGGTAAACTCATCCAATCTGTACTCGACAAGTTCCCGGCGCATAAAAGGGTCCTCTACTTCCAGTCGAAGTACAATAATAATGAGCCACTTACAGTCGCAGATATAGCTGAACTTCAGAAGTTTGCAAAGCTCCTGAAATAAAAAAACTAACTTCAGCATGCGGCAGGGCAACCATCCGGTGCCGGGGAACGATATGTCAGGGAAACCTTACACACACTTGCTTTCTGCAGAAGAACTTACCTACCATGTTGAGGCCTGTGGCCGCAATAGCAGGGAGAGCCAGAAGATCATTTATGGTTCTTTCTACGGCTATGCTATGGCGATTTGCGACCGCTATGCTGGCAACCAGGATGATGCGGTGGAAATATTAAATGACGGGTTCCTGAAAATATTCAGGGAAATACATCATTACAGTCCGGCTTATTCTGATGTGATCAGTTCTTTCAAAGGCTGGTTAAGGAAGATCATGGTATATACTTCGATCGATCATTTCAGGAAGAACCAGAAGCACCAGGTGGTGACACAGCTCGATCCCATTGTGTACCAGGTGCAATCGGTGAACGAGGACGCGCTGGAAAAGATCACCTACGAGGAGATCATCCGGTCCGTTCAATTGTTGTCGCCGGGTTACCGCACGGTTTTCAATCTATTCGTGATAGAAGGATGGAGTCACGACGAGATCGCCGAACACCTCGGTATTTCGGCCGGGACCTCCAAGTCGAATCTTTCAAAGGCGCGGAGACAGTTGCAGAAAATATTATACAAGAAAAACGATATACAAATTGCCAGAAATGTTGTCTGAAGATTTTGATAAGAAGATAAAGGAAGCCGCGGATCATCACCATCCTGCTTACGACGAGAAAGCATGGTCGGCGATGAAGAAACTGCTTGACAGGCATATGCCGGAGGAGAAGGACGACAAACGCCGTTACTTTTTCTTCCTGCTGCTGTTCCTGCTGCTGGGTGGCGGAGCCGCCTGGTTCTTTATGAGCCGGGGTTCCGGTGATGATAAAAATAAACGGGCTGTGACGGTGCAGGCGCCCGTGAGCGGCAATGAAAACAAACAAAAACCCGGGAATTCCGTTTTCGCAGATTCAATTCCACCGCCGGCCAATATTGAAAAGCCTGCTGACCAGCAGAGCGAAGAAGGTATTGCTGATAAAGACAGGGGGACCAAAGCAAATGATACCAATGAGAATGATTTTCCTATAGTAACGGATCCGGCAGGCAAGGATCCGCTGCAAACTGCTTATAAAGGCAAAACGAATCCAGGAGCAGGGAAACAGAAGAATAGCAGTAAGGACAATATCCCGGGTGGTAAGGTTAAAAATATTGTTTCGCCCGGTACTGATACAAGGACTGTGAAATCCGATCCCCCTGTAACGAAAACCGCTCCTGCTGAACCAGTTGCCCGGAAGGAAGATCCGGCACAGGTTGCAGATGCCGCCGTTGTAGTTGCAGTGGATGCAACAAAGAATGCTGTGCCATCGGTAATATCAAAAAATAAAGAAACGGAAAAGGTTGTGAACGAAGAACAGAAGCCCCAGGCGGCTGCTGTTGTAAAGAAGGAAGAAAAAAAGCAGGATGAGAAAACCGATGTTACAAAGAAAGCGAAAAAGTCACCGGCCAAAAAGAGCTCTTTCTTCTTCTCTGCATCAGCCGGACCGGATGTCAGTTTTACCGGAAATGACAAACCCGGCCGTATGCAGTTTGTAGGAGGTGCCGGTATCGGATATTCCTTTAAGGAAAGATTCACCCTCCGCAGCGGATTTTATTCGGCAAGGAAAGTGTATACCTCTTCCCCGGGCCAATACAATCCTCCTTCTATTTTCTATACGTATTATCCCAACCTGCAGAAAGTGGAAGCGGATTGTAAAGTGTACGAGATACCGCTTTCCCTGGGCTATCATTTTGGCCAGCAAAAAAAGCATAGCTGGTTTGCCTCCGCCGGGGTCTCTACGATCCTGATGAAAAGGGAAACCTATGATTACTATTATAAGTATTATCCCACAGGTCCAACCGTTCAAAGAGAGCATACTTTTTATAATGAGAACAAACATTTCTTTTCGGTGATGACCTTATCCGCGGGATACCAGCGTTCGTTGGGCAAGAGAATTTCCATTACGGCAGAGCCTTATTTCAAATTACCATTGAGCGGTGTGGGATATGGGAAAGTAAGGCTAAATAGCGCCGGGGTGCTGTTTTCGCTTTCTGTAAAACCCTTTCAGCGTACTGAAAAAAAATAGTCGCAGTAAATTCTGACAGGCAGGGCAACCATCATCCGCAGTTGAACGATTTCATAAAAAACTGCACATGATGAAAACCTTACGATTCAGTTCCCCTGCCATCTTTTTCCTTGCATTGATTTTTACCGGTTTCTCCTGCGGGAAAGGAGGAGGCAGTACACCGCCGCCCAATCCCTGCTCGGGTGTTACTGTAAGTGTAACGGCAACTACATCCAATCCCGGTGCGCCGGGCGCCACCAACGGCAGCATCACTGCCTCGGCATCGGGTGGTTCGGGTTTTACCTTTAGTATCAACAACGGCCCCTTCCAGGCTTCCGGATCATTTACCGGCCTGGGTGCAGGCTCCTATACAATTGCCGCGAAGAACAGTAATGGTTGCACCGGCAGTGCCAATTTTACTTTAACTGCACCTAATCCCTGTGCAGGTGTTACCATCACAGTGAGCGGTACTCCAACCAATCCCACTGCTCCGGGCGCCAGCAATGGCAGTATCGTGGCTTCCGCATCAGGTGGTACAGGTCCGCATACCTACAGTCGTGACGGGGTCAACTACCAGGCCTCCGGTACGTTCAATAATCTCCCGGAAGGCAGTTATACGATCACGGCAAAAGACGCGAATGGCTGTACCGGCAGTGCTAATTTTACGCTTACTGCACCCAATCCCTGTGCAGGTGTAACGATCGCTGTTGGCGGAACGTTT
>CAZEZE010000080.1:0-9364 GCA_964516445.1 uncultured Chitinophaga sp.
CGGTCTTACCCATTGGCGACAATTTTACCATGGGCTATGAAGACGCGGCAGAAGCGGCCGTAATGATCGGTTGCAAAACCATTGTGGGCGTGCATTACGACACATTCGGGTTCATCAAGACCGATCATGAAAAGGCGAGGAAAGCATTCAGGGATAAGGGCTGTGCTCTTCTATTACCAAAAATTGGCGAGACAATCGCGATTCAATAACAAAACAATTTTCACCGCCCGGGCGGATCAAAGCATGGCAAGGATCATTGGTGTAGCAAATCAGAAAGGCGGAGTCGGCAAAACCACAACCGCTATCAACCTGGCGGCCAGTTTTGCCGTTTTGGAGTACAGGACATTATTGGTAGACGGTGACCCGCAGGCCAACAGCACAACGGGCGTAGGATTTGACTTGCACAATGTAACCCAGAGTCTTTACGATTGCATGGTGAACGAAGCCCGGGCCAAAGACGTGATCCTGAAAACGGAGATCCCCTATCTCGACCTCCTCCCCTCCCATATAGACCTGGTTGGCGCCGAAATAGAAATGATCAATTACCCCAACCGGGAAATGGTGCTTAAAAATATTCTCGACACGGTCCGTGACGATTATGACTTCATCATCATCGACTGCTCCCCCTCTCTCGGGCTGATCACCGTCAATGCCCTTACTGCCGCCGATTCGGTGGTGGTGCCGGTGCAATGCGAATTTTTTGCCCTCGAAGGACTGGGCAAACTCCTCAATACGATCAAGATCGTCCAGGGCCGCCTCAATACCGGTCTTGTCATCGAAGGCATCCTCATGACCATGTACGACGGCCGTCTCCGCCTCAGTAACCAGGTGGTGAGCGAAGTCCGCCGGCATTTTGAGGATATGGTCTTCAGCACCATCATACACCGGAACGCCAAACTGGCCGAGGCCCCCAGCACGGGCAAACCCGTTATCCTTTACGATGCCCAAAGCAAAGGTTCCATGAATTATCTTAATCTTGCAAAAGAGATCCTGCAGAAAAATGATCTGACGAAGATCAAGAATGAGGAGAGGATACTCGAGCTGTAAGTTTAAAACTGCAAGCCTCGAGCTGCGAGTTGTGAGCTTCGAGCTTCGAGAAGTATAAAGTCTGCTACCAGTATATTCTGAAATTTGTGTTTAACTGATAAAACGCGGGGTGTGAGGAATTTCAAGAAATTGCTGATCGGGCAGAAGGGATTACAAATTGCGGTAAAATCAATCCAACTTGTCTCGGATTTTCCAAAAGAGGAAAGGTATGGCCTGTCTTCTCAAATAACCAGCGCTGCCGTTTCCATTTCTTCCAATATAGCGGAAGACAGCAGCAGAACAAGTACGAAGGATTATAACCGGTTCCAGGAAATATCCCTTGGTTCATCTTTTGAGCTGGAAACACAGCTTTTAATTGCAGAAGCAGTTAATTTTGGAGAAAAGGAAAAAAGGAATGAACTTTTAAAAGATATTGATGAAGAACAAAAAACGCTAATGAGCTTTATAAGCCGCCTGAAACATTAGGAGGCTGCTCAAAGCTCGCAGCTCAAAGCTCACAGCTACTAACATGTCTACACCCAAACAAAATAAGGAACTCCTGGGCAAAGGAATCCGCTCCCTGCTCCAGAGCATCGATGCCGATCTCAAAACACAAAGCGGCGAACTCAAACAGACCGTGGTGGAAAACGCGACGGGTATACACCGTATTCCGGTAGAGGATGTGGAAGCAAATCCCAAGCAGCCCCGCCGCGATTTTGATGAGACCTCCATGAAAGAACTGGCGGAATCCATCAAACTGCATGATATCATACAACCGATCACGGTTTCCAAACTTCCTTCGGGAAAGTACCGGCTTATTTCGGGTGAAAGAAGACTGCGGGCGGCCAGGCTGGCGGGGTTAAAGGATATACCCGCCTATACAAGACTGGCCAACGATGCGCAACTGCTTGAACTGGCCCTGCTGGAGAACCTGCAGCGGGAAGATCTGAATGCCATGGAAGTTTCTCTCAGCTATAAGCGGATGATGGAAGAACTGGATTATACCCAGGAACAGGTGGCAGAGCGGATGGGCAAGGACCGGAGCACAGTAGCCAATTTTATCCGCCTGCTGAAACTTCCCCCCGATATTCAACTGGCCGTACGCAACGGCGAACTGAGCATGGGACACGCAAGGGCACTGATCAATGTGGATACGATCGATAAACAACTTTTCATTTTTAAAGAAATAAAGGATAAAGACCTTTCTGTCCGGCAGACGGAAGCCCTGGTCCGGAACCTGTACAGAGAAAGCGGCGCTGTTAAAAAAACTTCAAAAAGTCATCTCCCGCCCGCCTTTCAGCGGATTGAAGATAAATTAGCATCGCATTTCAGTACCCGGGTAAAACTGCGGCACAGCCGTAATGGCGGGGGACAGATCATCATCGAATATTATTCGGCGGAAGAACTGAACAATGTGCTCCGCCAGATGAATGCTTCCCTGGATTAACCCGCGGCCCGGAGTGGTACCATGAAACTACATCACACAAAAAAAATTCTTTTATACCTGCTGTTCAGCATCAGTTGCAGTATGGTGTACGCCCAGGGAAAGGAAGCGAAAAAAGCCAGGAAAGATTCTATAGAGCTGGCTAAGAAAGCCGGCGTTATAAAGGATACAACCGTAGCAAAGAAGAAATCCGACAACCGCTACGATTCCGCTTTCAAAGCCCATAGTCCCAAAAAAGCGGCCCTTCGTTCGGCCATCCTCCCGGGCTGGGGACAGATCTACAATAAAAAATACTGGAAGCTGCCCATCGTTTATGGCATTCTCGGCACCAGCGGTGGCATTTTCCTGTTCAACCTGAAACAATACAAAGACACCCGTTTTGCCTATCGTATCAAGTACAATATGCGGGTGAATGGCACCGATTCTGCCCTTTATTCCCAGATAAAATCCAATCTTAAACCTCTTAGTGAGGAATCCCTCCGGTTCTACCGAAACCAGTACCGGCGTGATATCGACTACTCCGTACTTTTCTTCATACTGCTTTGGGGACTCAACGTAGTGGATGCCGCCGTCGACGCTCACCTGAAAAGCTTCGATGTAACCCCCGACCTCAGCCTCCAGATACGGCCCGGTCACAGTGAAATGGCCAATACCAACGGCCTCAGCCTCGTACTTAAGATCGGCAAATAAATCCGTGCCAGTACGGGTATCGCCGGGTGATTTAATAATTACATTTGTCATATATCAAATATTGACAACCCTAAACTCTTAACCTCAACCTTAACCTTAACCTCAACCTCAACCATGAAACTCGCCCTCATAGGATACGGCAAAATGGGCAAGGCCATCGAAGAGATAGCCCTGCAGCGCGGGCACAGCATCGTGCTCAGGATCGACCAGCCCAACCTCCACGAGTTCACCCCTGAAAACCTTGCAAAAGCAGATGTTGCCATTGAATTCACCGGCCCACACAGCGCCTATGAGAATGTGAAATCGCTGATCGGATGGGGAATTCCCCTGGTATGCGGTTCCACGGGCTGGACGGAACACCTGGAAGAGATGAAAAAGAAATGTGCGGAGAAGAACGGGGCTTTTATTTACTCCAGTAATTACAGCATTGGCGTTAATCTATTTTTCGAACTGAATAAAAAGTTGGCTTCACTGATGTCGGCGCACCCCGAGTACGAGGTATTACTCGAAGAAACCCATCATACGCAGAAAAAAGACGCCCCCAGCGGTACGGCAATTACACTGGCGGAGCAGGTACTGGATCAGATCAGGATGAAAAAAAGATGGGTGAATGAACTCAGTGATAACCCGGAGGACCTGGAGATCATCAGCCAGCGCGAAGACCCGGCCCCCGGCACGCATAGCATTAAATACTCTTCCGTTGTGGATGATATAGAAATCATCCATACGGCGCACAGTCGCATGGGTTTTGCCGGCGGCGCCGTGCTGGCAGCAGAATTCATAAAAGATAAAAAAGGATTCTTCACTATGAAAGAGGTCCTGGGCCTTTGAAAACAAACCGGATGAAACGAACCTGTTCATTGATCATCATTACCCTTGTCCTGCAGCTCTCCCTGCGGTCACAGCCCGGAAATACCGACAGCCTGCGAAATGTGATGCAGTCCAACAGGCCCTATAACGAGCAGATCAATGCCGCCTTGCAATTGGTACAAACCTACCAGCAATCCAATTTTGACTCGGCGCTGATGGAGGGTGATAAAGCGCTGAAACTGGCCCGCCGGCATACCGATTCGATTGGCGTGGCGGAACTGAAACACCGTATCGGGGTAGCCAGCTATTTTAAAGGGAACTATGATGTGGCGGCCAGTAATTTTTACGAATCCATCGCCATTCTTGAAAAAAGTAAGAACCCGAAAAAATTAGCCCCGGTATATAATGACCTCGCCAAATTATACCGGAAGACAAAAGACCTTGACAAGGCATTGGAGAATTACAGCAAGGCCAGCGCTATATATCACGAACTGAAAGATACGGCCGGGATCGCCATGGTGCTGAATGAATCGGGTGTGGTGTATGAATACAAATATGATTACCAGGAAGCGGTGAACCGGTACACGATGTCGATGCACATGGCGGAGAAGGCGGGTGATTCGCTGAGTGTTTCCTATTCCCTCAGCAATATCGCGGGAGTATACATCATTGAAAAGAAATATGACCTCGCGGAAAAGAACCTGCTCCGCAGCCTGAAGATCCGCGAATGGCTGAAGGACAGTTTCGCGATCGCCCTCGTTTACTCCGATCTCGGGGCGGCCATGAATGCAAAAGGAGATTATGTAAAGGCGCTTGACTACCTCAGCAAAAGCAACCGGCTGGCGGAGAAACTCCGTTATCCCGAGCTCCAGTCCAATAACTATAATGAACTCTCCGCTGCGGCGCAGCGACAGGGTGATTACCAGAAAGCTTTTGAATATTTTAATAAGCGGACCGCGCTGCGTGACAGTTTATTCAACATGGAGAAAACAAAAGAGATCCAGCGGCTGAACTCGCAATATGAATCGGCCCGCAAGGAACAGCAGATCCAGTCGCAACAAAGCCGGATACGCTTGCAGAATTATCTGTTTATCGGCATCGGCGCCCTGGTACTGCTGGGAAGCCTGCTGGCCTGGTCCCAGTACAAACGTTTCCAGTTGAAAAAGGACAGCCAGTTGCAGCAGGAGATCATGAAACAGCAGGAAATGAAGGCCAGGGCCATACTGGAGGCCGAGGAGAACGAACGGCAGCGGATCGCCAGGGACCTCCACGATGGCGTAGGGCAAATGATGAGCGCCGCCAAGATGAACCTTTCGGCCATTGAATCCGAAATAAAATTCACCGATGCAGGGCAAAAACAAAGTTTTGAAACGATCATCGGGCTGGTGGACGAAAGTTGTAAAGAGGTCCGGACCGTCTCCCATATCATGATGCCCAGCGCCCTTTTGAAGAACAACCTCGCCAATGCCATCCATGATTTTGTGAACAAACTCAGCAATAAAAGCATCCAGGTGCATGTGTACACTGAGGGACTTGATGAAAAACTGGATTCCAATATTGAGACTGTGCTATACCGTGTGATCCAGGAATGCGTTCATAATGCCATTAAACATGCAGGGGCCACAACATTAGATATCTCCCTGGTGAGGGACAAAGAAGGCATCAGCGGAACCATTGAGGACAATGGTAAAGGCTTTGACCCCGCCGATAAGGAGAAATTTGAAGGTATCGGCCTTAAGAATATCATCACCCGTATCGAATACCTCCGTGGAACCGTGGATTTTGACTCCGCGCCCGGGAGGGGAACGGTGGTGGGGTTGCATGTGCCGATACCAATCTCACCCCCACCCCCTAAATCCCCCTGAAGGGGGACTATTGGCTCCGTCAATCAACTATTTCTTATTGGTTTCAGCGCTATTACTAAAGGGATAGAAGGTCGACCCAATTATACAGTCCCTCATCCAAATAAATATCTGGCCCTTCCAAATTTGGAGTTATAACTCGTTGCTTTAAGACTTTATGCACAAATAAGTGAAACCTAGACCTAAGTCTCCCCTTTAGGGGGACAGGGGGTTTAACATTTCCTAAACTGCAATCATCCCCACTTTCCGCATCTCTTTTGCGTCAACAATTCCGTGACGATAACAGACCCAAAACCAATTTTATGTATTTTACCACCTGCAACGAAGAGGCAACCCTCTTAAAACCGGCTACCAAAATGAAAAACGGAAAGATCACCCTTGGGATCGTAGACGATCACCAGATCGTTATTGACGGCCTCAGTTCACTGCTGAAGGGGCATGAAAAATTCAACTTTGCCTTCGCCACTACTGACTCCAATGAAGTAGTAGATCTCATCCGGCAAAAACCGGTGGATATCCTGCTTACCGATGTGATGATGCCCAACCTGCCCGGTAACCAACTGGCTAAACAGGTAAGGCAGAAATATCCCAACGTTAAGATACTGGCGCTCTCCATGAGCGGCCAGGGCGACCTGGTGAACGAAATGATCGAAGATTCCGATATAGCCGGTTATGTATTAAAGAATATCGGCAAGCAGGAACTCATACAGGCCCTTGAAAAGATCGCCGGCGGCGGCATCTATTTCAGCGAAGAAGTAATTGATGAGCTCCAGCGGGCCAGCAACCGCAAGAAGCAAAAAGAAGAGGCCCACCTTACCGACCGGGAGATCGAGATCATCCGGTTGATCGAAAAAGAATACAATAACAAACAGATCGCCGTAACCCTATTCATCTCCGAACGCACCGTGGAGACCCACCGCAAGAATATCTTCCGCAAGTCCGGCACCAATTCCGTGATCGGGCTGGTGAAGTACGCGTATGAGCACAAGCTGATATAAGCGGTTTAATTCAGGAAAGTCTAACAATAAGGCCTGGTAAAAGCGCCTACTTCCGGAAGCAGTAGTTTTATTGACTTTTTTACCCGCACGACGAAAATAGGATACCCCACAACGGAAAGTGCTGAATATTTGTGATAATATTGAGATGATATCTGCTTTATAGGAAATACATTGGCGGTTTAACAAATTTTAAAAACCACGAATGAAAGGAATCATAATTTTCATTATTTTTCTTCATTTCATAATATCCGCAGGCAGCCAGTCCGTACAACCATTTGCTGTTCCCGACAACTCAGGTTCCTGCTTTAATTCCAACTATGATTCATCGTATGCAGCTTATGCGGGCCATTACAAAAAAGATGATTTTAATATTGTGATTGTGGAGTTCAGAAATGGCGGATTAACACTTCGCCCTTTGTTCTGGACCACTACACAGCACCTGAAGTTTGTTTCCGCAGACAACTTTGTCGCTGTAAAACAAGAAGACAGATCTTTTTATTTTAAAAGAAACAGCAGCCGCCGGGTTACAGAAGTCGAATTGAAGGGATTCAGAAATGAAGCCGGCAATTATAAGAAACTGGCCGGACAAACGGACCCGCTTGAGGATATATTTAATGGTACTGTAAATAGCGGGGTGGCTGATTTTATTGATACGCATATTCAGGATACAGCCCAATTGCTGAAAATTGCGCAAACATTATCATCCCGGTTTTCAACAAAATCAGCAATTGCCGGGAAATACCTGATTAAGCTGAGTAAACGCTACCCGGGCAATAGTGAAGTTTATTCTTTACTGGCCGACACATACCTATACCAGGGTAAAAGAAATGAGGCCATTACGTTTTATAAACAAGCCCTTACATTCAATTCACAGAATACAAACGCCGTCATTTCACTTAAAATGCTGAAGGAAATCCCCTACACAGAAAAGGAGGAAAATGAAAAGTGGAAAATTCCTTTTCGCCTGGAAGAGCTTTTTAAAAAACCTGAAAAAGCGGAAATCACGGATATTGAGACGGAATGGCAAACCAGGGATCTGTCTGTTAAGGAATTAAAACATGTCAATAGTGAGTCCGCGGTTATTAACGGAATGAACGTTTCCATTTCGGTAATATCTCATCGGGTACATGGATTTCGTCATTACGCAGCAATTATTATTCCAGCCAATCTAACTGCCGGGAAACACCCTGTCATCATGGAATTAAAAGGTGTATCCGCTGGTTATTCTCCCCTTACCATTGCTTCCGAAATTGAAACCCCTCCTTTTTTATGCACTGAGGCCAGCCAGTTTATTTATCTGCTTCCTTCTTACAGGGGGGAAAAGCTGATCGTTAACGGAAAAGAGTATGTAAGTGAGGGTGACAGAACCAATTCATGGGATGGCGCCACGGATGATGCGTTGGCTTTGCTCAATGCCGCGGCTGACTTTACCCCTCTAATTGATCTTGAGAGAACGGGCGTTTTTGGAAGAAGCCGGGGCGGAAGTGTAGCTCTGTTAGCCGGTATCAGAGATAAGAGAATTAAACAGGTAGTGGCGTTGTCGGGACCAACAGACTGGTTCACCAATATGAACCTGGGTGGTTTTAAACAGGAGGAGCTGGTAGATATGGGTTTACATATGCATTCAACCCCTTTTGACATCGGGGGTCAGTTTATAGAAAGATTTCTAAAGAAAAATATAGAAGGTATAGACGGGTTAAAGGAAGCCAGGAAAAGAATGATCGCCGGCTCTGCATTGTATTTTATTGATAAATTCAGAAATGTTCAGGTACATTATGGTATTGAAGACAGGATGGTTCCTGTTGTGAATGGCACCAGTCTTGTTTCAGAAGTCGAGAAAAAGAAGCTGAACCTTCCCGGCTTTGAGTATTTTTTCCACGCAACAGAAGGACATGATACCGATAAAAATATTTATTATCCTTATGCAAGAAAAGCTTTTTTATCACTCTTGAAATAAGAAAATAGAAATAATTTCAAAAGACAGGCAACCAAATAAATACCCGATATAAATATCGGTGTTGTCCATTGTGGGGGCCGAAGTAGCAGCTACCAGTGTCGGGCTTTCTGATATACGGTGGTTCGGGGCTTGATGAGTAAAGCCGGCAAAAATTCTTAACTTCATCAACAATAAAAAGCCCATCTGCCGTTCCGGACTGACCGGTATAAATGACCCCGCCTGCAGCGATACCTGCCAGGGGTTATCAGGAAGGCTCGCAACCGCTCAGCCCGGCTTGGTATAAAATCATTGCAAACAATCGTTCACAAATCAAAATAGTAGTTTATGGCAAAGGGAAACAATAAGGAGTTGTCAGCCGCCCGGCGCAAGGAACTCCTCAGCGCCTTAAAAAGCCGTTTTGAAAAAAACATTTCACGTCATAAAGGCCTTGACTGGGCCGCCATCCAGGCAAGGCTGGAATCCAATCCTGCAAAATTGTGGTCGCTCCATCAAATGGAAACAACCGGCGGCGAACCGGATGTGGTGGGTCATGATAAAAAAACAGGAGAATACATTTTTTATGATTGTTCGGCGGAAA
>CAZEZE010000081.1:0-9361 GCA_964516445.1 uncultured Chitinophaga sp.
TTTTGTTCATATTCTTCATCATTCCTCTCATTTGTTCAAACTGTTTCATGAAATTAGTGACCTCCTGGATGTCCTTGCCGGAGCCTTTGGCGATGCGTTTTTTACGGCTGCCATCGATTAGGTCAGGGTCGGCACGCTCTTCCGGGGTCATGGAGTTGATCATAGCCTCAATGCCTTTGAATGAGTCGTCGTTGATGTCGATATCTTTGATCTTGCTGCCAACACCGGGGATCATTCCCAGCATATCCTTCATATTCCCCATTTTTCTTATTTGCTCCAGCTGCATCTTGAAATCGGAAAAGTCGAACTTATTCTTCCGGATCTTGGCTTCAAGTTTCTTTGCCTGCACCTCGTCGAATTGCTCCTGTGCCTTTTCCACCAGCGAAGTGATATCACCCATGCCCAGTATCCGCTGTGCCATCCGCTCGGGATAAAAGACATCGATCGTATCCATCTTTTCGCCGCTGCTGACGAACTTGATGGGTTTGCTGACCGTGTATTTGATAGAGAGCGCGGCGCCACCCCTGGTATCACCGTCCAGTTTGGTAAGCACGACACCCGTAAAATCCAGGCGGTCATTGAAGACCTTTGCTGTGTTCACCGCATCCTGTCCGGTCATACTGTCCACCACGAAAAGGATCTCCTGTGGGGTAACGGCATTCCTGATATCCGATACTTCCGTCATCATCGCCTCATCCACGGCCAGGCGGCCGGCAGTATCGATGATAACGACATTCTTATTCTTGCTCCGGGCTTCTTTCACCGCGTTACGGGCGATCTCCACCGCATCCTTACTCTCCGGTTCAATATATACGTCAATGCCGATCTGTTCTCCGAGAACCCTGAGTTGTTCCATGGCCGCTGGTCGGTAAATATCCGCCGCCACCAGCAGGGGAGAGAGGCCCTTCTTTGTTTTAAGGAAATTGGCAAGTTTACCGCTGAAAGTGGTCTTACCGCTACCCTGTAAGCCGGCGATCAGTATCACGGCCGGGTTGCCTTTTGCGTTAAAAACCGCTTCCTGCCCGCCCATCAGCTCGGCCAGTTCATCTTTTACGATCTTGGTCATGAGCTGCCCGGGAGAGATCGCGTTGATCACTTTTTCACCGATCGCCTTGTCTTTCACCCTGTCCGTGAATTCCTTGGCGATCCTGAAATTGACATCCGCATCCACCAGGGCCCTGCGTATCTCCTTTACGGTAGCCGCAATATTAAGTTCCGTGATCCTTGCCTGGCCCTTGAGGTTCTTAAAAGCGCTTTCTAATTTTTCCTGTAAACTGTTGAACATGATTCACTTTTTTTCCCGGTCACATAAAATAAAAAGTGAACATTCAATGTTCACTTTTTAACGAATTGCAAAGATACTACTTCGCTAAAGAAGAGCTTCGCAGTATAAATAAAAATGTAAAGTTTTATTTCAGGTTTAATCTTTTGTTGACTGAATCAGGTACCAAGATATGTTCTGAGCAGTTTGCAGCGGTTGGAGGCCTTCAGCTTGGTGATGGCCTTGTCCTTGATCTGCCGCACCCGCTCGCGTGTCAGGCTGAATTTCTCACCGATATCCTCAAGGCTCATGGGGTGGTCTACACCGATCCCGAAGAAATAACAGATCACTTCCTTCTGTCGCTCAGTTAGCGCTTTCAGTGAACGGTCGATCTCCGTTTTCAGGGATTCATTATGGTCGAGTTGCCCGTCGGTCTTTTCCGCATTCGGATTTTCAAGCACATCGATCAGGGTATTATCCTCTCCTTCAGAAAGCGGGGAGTCCATGCTCACGTGACGGGCATTAATTCCCAGGGTGGAGGTTACTTCCTCGAGGTCCATATCCAGCATTTCTGCCAGTTCTTCTGCCGAGGGTTCCCTTTCAAACTGCTGTTCCAGCAGGGAAAAGGCTTTCTGGATCCGGTTCGTCAGACCCACTTTATTCAGTGGTAACCGTACGATCCTGGACTGTTCGGCGAGCGCCTGTAGAATGCTCTGGCGGATCCACCAGACCGCGTAGGAAATGAATTTGAAGCCCCTGGTTTCATCAAAACGCTGGGCGGCCTTGATCAGCCCCACATTTCCTTCGTTGATCAGATCAGGTAGGGAAAGTCCCTGGTTCTGGTACTGCTTGGCAACGGATACCACGAAACGAAGATTGGCCTTGGTCAAACGGTCCAGTGCACGTTGATCACCCTGCTTGATCAGGGTTGCCAGTTTAACTTCTTCTTCGGGGGTAATGAGCTCGACCTTGCCGATCTCCTGCAGGTACTTTTCCAGGCTCTGTGACTCACGATTGGTAATGGACTTCGTGATCTTGAGTTGTCTCATGCTCATAGGTATGGGTTTAAATGGTGTATTTTAAGGGTTTAAGAATCTGTTTGGGTCACTTAATGACTCAAAAAATACCCACCGCAATGTCTTTGGTTGTTCAGAAAGTATTGAACTTCAAGGCAATTTAACTAAATCACCCGTTCAGGCCAAATAAATTTTGACACCCTCTTAACGTTTGGAATATCCATTTATTTTAAAAGCCGGTTTCGGGGGTTATTCAGGGGAAAAATAAAGGGTAATTTATTTTGGGGCAATCATTTATTCTTTATTATTGCAGCGGTCGCTACCTTATCACACTTTCAGAATGAGTAAACAATTATACACTTTAGAGTTCCCCGTTCGCTGTTCGCCTTCAATTCTTTATGAGTTTTTATCCACCCCTGCCGGACTGGCAGAATGGTTCGCAGAAAAAGTTGACGAAAGAGACAATATCTTCTATTTTGGCTGGGACGGTACATATGAGAAAGCTGAAGTGGTAGAGAATGAACAGGATAAATTCATCCGGTTTCACTGGCTGAACGCTCCCAAAGAAGAATTTTTCGAATTTCGTATCGATAAATCAGAGATCACCAACCAGACCATCCTCATCATAAAGGATTTCGCCGAGAAAAAAGAGTTGAAGGACCAAAGTATGCTCTGGGATTACCAGGTCAGGGAACTCTTTCATCGCCTGGGAAACTAAGCTGATGCAAGCTCCGTCATTTGCTCAAAATATTCCGGAAAGATCTCTTCACATTCATCCCATCGCTGCAGTTCCGTTTTTACTGCCAGTTTGATAAAAGATGCTTCCCGGATCATTTTTGCAAAAGCTACCGGCGCGATGCCGGACAGCAGGGAATAATTATCTTTTTCAAAATGATGTTGCCAGGGATCATTTGAGATGCAAACAGAATATCCGTTTTCAGCAAGTGAACGGTAAGAACGAATGATCTTTTCTTCAGCGTTCTTTTTATAGCTGCCGGACAACTGCAGGGTGATGCTGAAAAAATTCCCCCACCAGAACAGCGTTCGGATGGCGAATATATCTGCCTTTTCAAAACAGCGCGGATAATCCAGCACCAGGTACGGCAATCCACGGTAATTTTCGCCTTTTGAGATCTTGGGGGAACTGAGCCGCACCTTTGCGGGAAGACCCGGTATGACTGCGAGCCTTTCCCGGTAAAGGTTCTGTATACGGCCAAGCAGTTGTTTTGCTTTTTCCAGTATGCTGTTCTTTGTTAAAATCCATTCAGCGTTGATCACCAGTTCCATCTCCAGTTGTGAAAGCCTTATTTTTGTTACATCCATAAGCTAAAGTTACGTGTTCAAAAAACTGGACCGCCTCATCATACGGGCTTTTATCGGGCCATTCGTTGCCACCTTCTTTATTACACTGCTGGTACTTATCATGCAGTTCTTCTGGTTATATATCGATGATTTCGTAGGAAAAGGACTGGATACAAAGATTATTTTCGAATTCATCCTCTACCAGAGTGCTGTACTTGTGCCGCTGGCATTGCCGCTGGCCATTTTGCTTTCTTCCATCATGACCTTTGGCAACCTGGGTGAAAGTTTTGAACTGGTGGCGATCAAATCCGCCGGAATATCCCTGCTCCGTTTCATGCGGCCCCTGCTGATAATCAGCATTTTTATCAGCGGGATCGCCTTTCTCTTTTCCAACTATGTGATACCGGTGGCCAACCTGAAATCAAGGACCCTGCTGGCTGATATCGTTTACGCCAAACCCGCGTTTGACCTGAAAGAAGGCGTCTTCTATGACAAGATCAACGGGTTTGCCATCAAAATCGGGAAAAAGGAAGCCAATGACAGTGTGATAAGGGATGTGATCATCTATGAGCAGGGCAACCAGCTCCAGGACAATTTTATCATAGCCCGGAGCGGGATCATGCGTGTTTCGGAAAACAGGCGCTTTCTCGAGTTCAACCTGAAGGACGGTTGGCGTTACCAGGAAAAAGGTGAGCTCTATGACCAGAAGAATTCCGATTTCATCCGTATCGGGTTCAAAGAATTCAAAAAACAATTTGACCTCAGCTCTCTGGGCTTCAGCAACCGTACGGCCGACAGCGTGAACAAGAATAATGAGAAGATGCTGAGCATGCGCCAGCTCGAAAAAGTGATCGACTCGATGAAGACCGATAACCAAAAAACTTTTGTGCAGACGAAGACCGATCTTATCCGTCCCTTGCAGTTCATGAGTTTTATCGATTCTTCCTGGCAGGATATACCGGATAGTTCCGCCACTGCGGCTTTTACTTCCTTTGATGCGTTCCTTCCGGATTCCGCCCGTACCAATGTAAATGAGAACGTGCAGAGTTTGGCCCGATCCATCAGTATGGGAATGGAATCCCTCGGCTCCACTCACGCATTCCGGGAAAGAGAGCTCCGGAAACATAAGATCGAATGGCACCGTAAGATCGTACTCTCGCTGGCCTGTATCGTGCTCTTCCTGATCGGCGCCCCGCTGGGTTCCATTATACGTAAAGGCGGACTGGGCACACCCCTGATCTTTGCCATCGTCTTTTTCATGGTCTTTTATTTCTCCAGCACAACCGGGGAGAAATTCGCCAAGGAGAACAGCCTGACACCCTTTACCGGGATGTGGCTGGCTACCTTTATCCTGCTTCCCATCGGTATCTTCCTTACCTGGAAAGCCATGCGCGATTCCCAGCTGTTCAACAAGGAATTCTACCACCGCACTGCAAAGTATATCCGAAGTTTCCGGTTGCGGAAAACAAGCTGAAATTCTCCCGGTGAGGAAAAGGTCGGTGAAGGTAAAATCCGGCACTGAGGTAATACCGGTGCCGCTTACTCAACGTAAGCATCCGCTTCCTAATTATACCTGTCATGTTCCGGGATAATCATTGAAATTTATTTCCGTAAACGAAAACGTATGCAATCCCGGTATTTTTCCCTAACACGTGGCAGGGAGACAATGATGAAACTGATCACGGTTTTAACCGGTATCTGTTTGGCAGTGACCTCCCTTCCGGCACAGGATGTGATGAAAGTGCAGAATGGCGCTGTCATCACCGTTCAAAGTGGTGCTGAACTCTTACTGCAGGGCGGTATGTCGCTGGATGACGGAAGCAGTCTTGTCAATAACGGCACGATTCGAATCCGGCAGAACGGAGCCTCCGGTGCCGCTAACTGGACGGACAATACGGTCAGTGCCTACAATTACGGAACCGGTACGGTGATTTTTAATGGAAACGGGGGGCACCAGCTTTTTTCAAGAAATACATTTGCAAGGATCGATATGGATGCCGCCGGGCTTGTAACACTGGGCACAGATATCATTGCGGTTAAATGGTATCTTAACAATGGTAAGGTGAATACTACCGCTTCCTTCAAAGCTATCGTCACCGGCACATCTCAACAGGCCGTTGAAGCCGGCGCCGCTAATACTGATTTTGCCAATAGCTGGTTCAACGGAACAATAAGAAGGTACCTGACACCGGCTTCGGTGAACAATTATACATTTCCCGTGGGTGATGCGGTAAAGGTCAACAGGGCTGTAATGGACAACCTTATGACCAGTCCGCTGAACAATCTCAGCTATATCGATGCCTCATTCGGCCCTAAACCCGGCACCGATGCAGGGCTGATCGCTTATGAGAACGGGCAGGGTTACGTTGCCGTCAACAACGGTGGAGTGTGGTATTTAACGCCCGATCTTACTCCAACATCCGGTGCGTATGATCTCCGGCTTTACTTTAATGGATTCACCGGGCTGAATGATAATATGTTTGCGATAATTCGCAGACCCAATGCATCTTCCAATGCCGCGGATTGGGTCGTGCCTGCCGGCAGTTCTCTTCCCGCAAATAACCAGCCCGGTCGTATAGTTTCATCCGGTTATGCCCGAAGGAATACTATCAGTGGCTTCAGCCAGTTTGGTTTGGGCACATTTTCCACCCCGCTTCCCGTAACCCTGCTCAGCTTCGACGCAAGAAGACTGACGCGGATGAAAGTGCATGTGAAATGGCAAACGGTTACGGAAATACAAAACGCCGGCTTTGACGTGGAAAGAAGACTGGAAGGAGAACCCGGCTTTACCAGGATCGGTTTTGCTCCCAGCAAGGCCCCGGGCGGAAACAGTTCGGAACGGATCGATTATGAATACACCGATGCCAATGGATATGCCGGCGTGAGTTATTATCGCCTCAAACAGGTGGACCTGGATAATCATTTTGTTTTTACCCATATCAAAGCTGTGAAAGGTAATGGCGACACACAGGTCAGTGTACTGCTCTACCCGAATCCCAACTTCGGTCAGTTCACCATTCGGGTGGACGGAGTGACCAGGACCTTTGATGCCATGATCACCGATATGGGTGGTAAAGTGGTCAAACGACTCCGCCTCAGCAATAGCAACAATATAACGATCACCGGGCTCAGTGCCGGTACCTATATGATCCGCATCCCGGATGTATTCGGAACCGGCGAAGCATTTGCCGAAAAGGTACTGGTGGTAAAATAGAATTAACCAGCCTTAACCTGTGAGGCCCCGGTCCCAGGCCGGGGCCATTTTATTTCTGTATTTTCGGCACACAAATTCAAACCACATGCGATGCTTATCCTACTGCCTGCTGGCCATTTTATTGGCAGCCTGCAACACATCGGGAAAAAAAGATCCCAACCAGGCCATGGATGATACGGCCCGGATGGATCAACCGCCAATCCAGGGAAAGTTTGAGCCCGTGAGGGGAACCGCAACCGATATTCCGCCGGTATTACACCTGAAGGGAGCGATGCAGGAACTGTGGAAATGGAAAGATGCACGGGGTGAAAACCTGTTCATCACCACCGTTGTAGCGCCTTACGATGATTCGCAGAAAAATGAATATGGGGAGGAGGGGCAGACGGCTGAATTGTACGCTTACCAGTATGTGAAAACGGACACCGGTTACCGCCAGTTATGGATGTTAAGGGAGACGGAAAAATCCTGCCCATTTGATATTACCTGCGCGTTTGCAAAAGATGCCGTTACGGTCACCGATCTCGATGCCGACCACCTTGCAGAAGTGACGATCCTGTATAAAATGGCCTGCCGGAGCGATGTGTCGCCGGCCGTGATGAAGTTAATTATGCACGAAGGTGAAACGAAACATTCACTAAAAGGGCTCACCTGGGTGCAGGGAGGACCCGAAGAAAAATTTATGGTGACCGAAAATGACGCCTGCCTGGAAAAACTGACGGGTTACAAGGGGCCGGAAACGGATCTGTATAAGACATTCGGGCGTTATGAGTCCGAAAAGGAATTCAGCGGGGCGCCCATTGAATTCATCAACCACGCCCGCCAGCGATGGATGATGTTTGTAAAAGAAAGTTTTGAATAAAATCCCGCCATTGGAAAAAGCAAAACAAAATTTAACGGTTCAGAAATGGGTGGCCATTATCTCCGTGCTCCTGCTGGCGGTAAAGGTTATTGCCTATTATACCACGAATTCCGTCGCGATACTGACCGATGCCCTGGAAAGTATCGTCAATGTATCTGCTGGTTTCATCGGTTTGTATAGTTTGTATGTGGCGGGCAAACCCCGGGATATGGATCACCCCTATGGTCATGGAAAAGCTGAATTCATTTCAGCGGCCATCGAAGGCACCATGATCGGAACCGCCGGGGCCCTGATCCTCTATAAGGCGGTGCAGCACCTGCTTCACCCGGTTGAACTCAGACAGATCGATTACGGGATCATCCTCGTAGCGGCAACAGCAGTGGTGAATTTTGTCACCGGTTATTTTTGTCTCCGCACCGGTAAGAAAAATAATTCCGCCGCCCTCATAGCCAGTGGCCGGCACCTGCAAACGGACACTGTTTCAACGGTAGGCATCATCGCGGGTCTTGCCCTGCTTTATTTTACCGGGTATCAATGGATCGACAGCGCGGTGGCGATCCTTTTTGGTCTTTTTATCATTTATACGGGTTATCGGATCACCAGATCCTCCATTGCCGGCATCATGGACGAAGCAGATATGCAATTGCTGGACCGGCTCGTGCAGGTGCTGAATAAGAACCGGCGGGAAGAATGGATCGACCTGCACAACCTGCGGGTGATAAAGTACGGGAGTGTGCTCCATGTGGATTGTCACCTAACGGTACCATGGTACATGAATGTACACCAGGCGCATGACGAAATTGACGCGCTGGCAGGTCTTATACGAAGGGAGTTCGGCGAATCACTGGAACTCTTCGTGCATTCCGACGGCTGCCTTCCTTTTTCCTGCCGCATATGTAACAAGGATTCCTGCAGCGAAAGAAAGTTTAATTTTGAACAGCGGATCGTATGGACACTGGAGAATATCTCCAGCAATAAAAAACATGAACTGAAGGTACAACCATGACGAAAACAACCACTACCTGGAAGCAGGGACATGAATTCACCAGTCATCACGGGCATAACAGAATTGAAATAGACGGAAGCCGGAAGAACGGATTCGGGCCCAAGGCACTGCTCTTATCGGCGATTGCCGCCTGCTCGGGAATTGATATAGTGGATATTCTCGGGAAAATGAGAGTTCCGTTTTCCGGTCTTGATATTGATGTGGAAGCGGGTCAAACAGATCAGCATCCCCGGGTATTCACAGACATCTATATTATCTATAAATTAAAAACTGACCCGGCCAATGAGGATAAAGTGAGAAAGGCGATTGACCTCTCACTGGAGAAATATTGCGGGGTTTCGGCTATGCTCAAAAAGAATTCTCCGTTTCATTATCAACTGGAAATACACTGACGGGTAAGCTTTACTATAATTAATTTCAACCTGATCTTATAACAACAAAAACCACGAATATGGCATTACGATTAGGGGACCCTGCTCCCAATTTCAGGGCACAGACCACGGCCGGCGAGATCGATTTTTATGAATACCTCGGAAACGGTTGGGGCATTTTATTTTCCCACCCGGCCGATTATACACCTGTTTGCACTACCGAACTGGGTAAAACAGCCCTGCTGCAGGATGAGTTTGCAAAAAGGAATGTAAAAGTGCTGGCCGTCAGCGTTGATCCGCTTGACAAACACCATGGCTGGGTAAAGGATATC
>CAZEZE010000082.1:0-9321 GCA_964516445.1 uncultured Chitinophaga sp.
CTGTACCTGAATACTTCCAGGCTGGCGACGTATGGAATCAATAAATGAAAAAGATATATCGCTGTATCTCGCTATCCTAACCCACTTCCGGTGCCCCGTTGCGGTATCGATACACATATAAAATGAACTGTCAGCAGCACGGAAAGTCAAAGCGCCCACCCGTTTTGGAGTAAATATTGTATCCTTTACCGGCGAATAAAAAAGGCTGTCCACCGCTATGCCGATGTGCTGATTTTTGCTTTTGTATGGCACGAAACCGCTTATCTGTCCGGCGGCGGATATGCTGATCAATAACAGCGAAAAAATCAAAATCCTTTTCATTAGCTCAGTATTTTATTTCGATAATAAATTCTTCCGGTGTGCCGCTTACCACAGGTCCTGGACTGGGTGGAGGCGTACCACCAATCAATATGGGCAGATCTTCCGGCAGCAATATTTTGGCTGCCGCCGAATCGTGCCTGAACCTTTTGCCGGTCGGCGTACTGCTGGTCTCCACCAGCAGCTTACCTTCACGTGCCACCAGCATCACCTGGCTGTAGGCCAGCTGGGGATGATACACTTCCGTTAATCCAGGCACCCCTGTTATATATAGCGTCTGCTTGGGCATTATTTGTAAAATCTTACATAAACAATTTCCCCGGCGTTAAATGGCAATGTGCTGTCAAACGTCAGCTTACCACTTGTCACCAGGTCAGTGAACTTAAACTGGCGTCCGCTGGGCGTGCCTGTCGTCTCCGTATAAAACCCATCTTCACGGCCAACCAGTGATATCATAGCAGCCCCGCCCAGATCCGCATGGCTCACTTCAAACGCCCCTTCAGTAGTGTTTAAATACAGCACATATTCATTTACTGGCGTTCCCCCGCTGGTAGCGCCCAGGTCAGGTTCTCCGCTTCCCGGAAAATTCAAAGTGGCCGTGGAAAAAGCCGGGATAACGCTTGAAAACTGACCCTGCTTTATCAAAACATTGCCGGAAATATCCATCTGGTTTCCGTCGCCGTCGGTATAGCGAACCCGCATCAGCTGGGTGGTCCCGCGCACACTGGCCTGCGCCAGCCAGAAAAATGATTTCTGGCCGTCCGTGTCATCGATCTTGCTGTGGCCGGTAAGCGAAAAACCCCAATCCATAAGCCTTGTCTGCCGCTCACGCGCCTTCCCGGTATTGCGGCTGGAAGTGCGGATTTCTTCATGATCAAAGTAAAAAGTGCTATCCGTAGCACATAGCACCGCATACCATGTGGTATCAATCTTTACGCTAAGCACCGCATTTTTACCTGTAAGCACTTTTCTCATCGGGTCAGGTATTTGAATTCATAAGGATCACCGTATACTTTACCGTTGGCCTCATCATGCACTTCCCGGAAGCTGGCCTGCGAAAACTCACATAGGGTCAAATCCATGCTATAGCTGAGCAGCATGAATTTTTTAGCATTACTATGCTCGTCGCTGTCGCGCATGTAATAAGTATGGAATATCGTAGGCAGATCAGATCGATTAAGCGCGTCCAGGGTGGCGCTTTGTATACCCTGTATAGATCCTCGGAAAATCCGGTTTAGCGGCCGCACCTGGTTCCATACGTTGAATGCCTGGATGTAACCAAATGGATGCAGGTAGGTGTCATCCGGAGGGCCCCCGGTAAATACTGCCGCGTTCCAGAACCGGCCACTGAGTACCCAATCCGTACCGTTATATTTATGCAGGGCGCCTTTATACAGCCGTGCCGGTGAATCACTCATGTATACTTCATCATCCACGCTCTCGGGGTTCTGTTCGCTTTGCTTAACCTGGTGATATTGCCCGGTGTATTTCTGGTACGACCCGTTTACAAATGCCAGGTATTCCAGCTCCACTTTATCGATATAGGTATCTTTTCCCCAGGTGTTTTCATGACTTTGGTGTATCAATACCTGAATTCTTCCGGACTTCGGTATCTCCGGGCTGGTAGTATTACCGTAAACGGTCTCCGCTTCGGTCATATCCCGGCTCACGTCACCTTCAAAGTATATATACCTTACGTTGGTGGTAAAACTGGAGTTGGTACTTTTCCATTCAAGAACATCAGTTCCGCTACTTTCACCACTGAGCATATAAAAAGTGCCGTCATCCGCGTACAGCCGTATCTGCATCGCTACATCGCGGTAAAAACCACTCCCGCCTACATCACCGCTCAGCCGGCGGGTCATATTGAATTTGATCTTACCTTTCGCTTCCACCGGTATTGTTTCACTGCGGAAAAAGTGGACGCCGGTAGCATCATATTCAATTACGGTGTACCTCTTATTCTCATAACCATTGATAAAGTCCCGCCGGATATAGCCATTTGTAGTGGGGGCTGCATCACCGCCGCCGCCCTGTTTTTTCAGATCCCAGCATTCCAGGTTATACTTTTTGCTATCCGTGGGGATATCGGCTATAAAGTCGCCACGCTCCATATCAATATTGCAGGGAACTTCTTTAGGCAGGTTATAGCGGTAGGTCAGTTTGGTTAGCCGGGCCGGGCTTATAAAGCCTACGATACAGCTCTCCTGGCTCCATTTCATATCTTCGTAAAAACCGATTTCCTTATCATACCGGCGTGGCTCAAGCATCTCTACAAACTCGCCATTGCTGTCAAATATGGCCACATTATCAGGCTGGTCATCGAATTCATCGGTATTCTTTATCCACCACTCGCCATGGCGCTGGCCTACCCGGCAGGTATGTTTTAATATGCGTTCCAGTACCGTATAAGCATCTTCACATTGCCCCGGCTCGGTTTCAAAAGTTTTGGCGTCCAGGTATTGAGTATTGTAAATATGCTGATCGGGCGAGCTGGCAATGGTGCCGGCATCCTCTTCCCGGATGTTCATCACCACGTTTATATTTTGATCTAACCCGGTAAGCCGTAGTGCCCAGGCGATGTACTTTATGATCTTATTATACCCGGTCGGATTATTACCGCTGGCGTCTACCAGGGGCTTATTTTTCAGGCTACCCAGCCCATCAACGGCATTAAGCTCAATAATATTAGGATGCGGTAAGAACGGCTCCTGGGCATCTGCCATTTGCAGGAAGCCCCGGAAGATTACGTTGTCTTCGATGGTAGTGGTAACACGGTAACGACGATCGCTGTAATTACCCCGCAGCAGCTTGTTGAGGTTTGTATTTGTATTGCTTATAAACTGCATCTGCAGTTGCAGACCGCATATAGGCGAAAGTTTATCATCGCCATTATTATTCATTACCAGGCGAAAAGGGAATTCCGCTGGCTGCAGATCATCGGTTACCCCTTCAATCTCGTTTAACACAAAAAATTCATCATCGCCCGGGGTGGGTATTAAAAAGAAAAAAAGGAAGGTCATATTGCCGCTGGGGCAGGTGGCCCATATATCGGGGCTGCTGGTGCCGAAAGCCTGGGATCCCTGCAGAACGCCGTTACCGTCCAGGGCGTCAATACGGGTCCCGGTGCATCCGGCGGGCATGCTGGTCCAGCTCACCGTTACGGTCTGGGTGCCGCCTCCATTATCCACGGCGCTCCAGCTGATACCATAAGGGTTAGTCTCGGGCGAATAGGTATCTTCGATCACCGATTTTACCATCATGCCTTCGAAGTTTTTGGCCTGCAGCTTATATTTTTGAAAAAAAGACATTTATAGATTTTCTGAACGCCTGTTCTGATATTCTGAATTTATTATCCCGTCATCCCCTGGCTCTTATACTCCATTTCGATTATGCCTACCAGGTCGCGGCCGGAAGCGTGCACCCGCACCGATTGGGGCATGGATAGAACTGCGCCGGCCATCCCCATATTGGATGTGCTGAATGACCGGTTCTGCCCAATCATATCCGAAAAAAAGTTGCGCAGCTTGTCAAGCGGGGCTACCACTTCAGGATTACTATGACTGGTGCCCGGGCCTTCACCCACCAGGGCGCTGACCGGGCCGGTTACCAGGCCACCGGCTGCAAAGCCTAATAGGCCCTGAAATATTTGCCCAAAACCTTTACGAGCAACGCCTCCAATGGTAGTAACACCTCCGGTAAGTAAAGAAAGCACGGCCGCCCGAAGCGCCGCCTGTATCAGCTGGCGGATCAGCTGCTTCACGCTTTGACCAATGCCTTCGAAAAATGATTTAAGCGCATCCTGCTTTTCCAGGACGGCTGTAACAAACCCGTCAAATGCGGGGGAAAGAAAATTTGCCACCAGGTCAGCCTGCTGCTTTTGTGTATCCAGTAACTTTTTAGCCGCTTCATTTGCATCATTATATCCATTAACAGCGCTGATCAATGAAAAATCAGTGGGATCATTATTAGCGAAATAGGCCGCCACTTCCTGGCCGAACATTTGTGCAAACGTCAAGCCTTCATTTTTTGCCACTTCGGGTGGTATGATATCGATATCATACCCCTGGAAGATCTTCCCAAAATCAGGCGGTGTTTTTACATCAATTTTCCCGGGTTTAAGCGTAAGTTTCGGCACATCGATATCCCCGAAATATTTGCCCAGCCCGCTTGTGTCAGGTGCTTTTATATTGAGATTTGAGAACAGCCCCTCCAGAGATTTTTGTAATCCTAAAACTCTCCCCTGCAGGGAAAATATTACCCTTTCGTTCTCTTTTGCAAGTGGGCTGAATTTTAATTTTTCACCAGCTTCCTGTGCTGCAATAATCGAATTTTTTAATTCCGCGATTTTCTTTATCAGAATTTCGGCCTGTTCTTTTTTGACGAGGTTGTTAATAACATCCTGAATAGAATCAGCCACCTCCCGGTTGCCGATCGTCTCCAGCCGCAGGTTATTGTGCAGCTCGGGGTACTGCTTATTAAGCCGTTCAATAGCTCCCTGCCTTTGTTCATAGGTCAGCGCCGTATTTTTAGCCACATTGTAGAGCGCCTGCAGCTCCACCACTTCCCCCTGGGTGGCCTCGATGGCTTTGCGCTGGGCTTCGGCCACCATGTTTTGTACGCTGGCCAGTTTTTTAAATCCCGCAATGGAATCCAGGAAGGCTTCCACCACCAGCTTTACGCCGTGATGGATAAGGTTGAATGATTCAAATACAGCAAACGCATTTGCGCTCAGCGCCTTCATTACATTCCCGAATTTCCCGGCGCTGGTAGATCCTGCATCAAATTGTTTATTGGCCTGTGTAGCGGCTTCGCCAACGGCTTTTAACCCGGCCACGCCTTCTTTGGGATCAATGATGATTGGTATAACTATCGCTTCGCTTCCCATCAGTTTTTGTGTTTCTCCCGCAGTAAATCCTGCCGAACCATTTCCGTAAAATCTGCCTGCTCTTTGAGGATGGCATCATGCTGTTTCTTCAAGGCGGCTAACCGTTCCTGCGGCGTGGGATCCCCCGGCAGCGGTATCATATCATATATATCCACCCGCTTATCCGGTTCTGTAACCGTGCAGGCTATGGTATAGACGATAAGCCTGGTTTGCTGCCACTGGGCATTTACCCTGTCCCAGTAACCCTGTATGCACAGCAGCGTCTCTTCAAAGCTCAGGTCCCAGAACTCTGCCGGCGGTATTCCGGCTTCATAGCAGCGCCGCTGGTACTCTTCAAAACCTATAGGCTTTTTTTTTCATCGTCAGCAGGCGGCTGATCCGTAGCCAGGGCCTTATCCTTCTTCTCTTCAGGTTCCTTAAAAGTGGTAAGGCGTCCTATAGCATGCTTTACCAGGTTTAAAAAATCGTCCGTTGCAGTGCCGCCCATAGGTTCCATCAATTCATCCATCACCTTTTCCTGTGTCCAGGGGCACTGATCCGGCGCCTGGCGGTAATAGTCCTGGAACGCCATTAAAAAAAGATCTGCATAATCTTCCAGGCTCATCCTGGCTGTCAGTTTCACGATTGTCTCCAGGTACCCTTCACAGCTCTTGGCCTTACCAAAACGGTTCAGCATACACATGCTGAACCGTCCTTTATGCTTTTGCCCGTCAGTCAGCGTTACCAGGAAAGCGCCCTGCGGCAATAATTCCACTTTGAATTCAGTTGGCATATAGACAGATTGGTTTTAAAAAATCACGGCGCCATCAGGCGGTTTCATCGAAGGTGCCATACAGCTCCAGCGTCATGCTGAAAGTCTGGTTACCGGCTACTTCGGCCACATCGCTCAGCTTGACGATCTTGCATTTAGATTCCATGTACTGTTCGCTGCCATCCGAAGGCGTTTTCCGCTTTACGGATAGCTCGGTATCGGCTTCAAACCACTGCGATATCAGCTTATATGAGGCTTCACCGACGTTAGCCGCGAGGGCAGCGGGTGTCAAATTGGTCACACACTCCACATCCATTACCCGGTCCACGGCGCCGAAGCTCTTGGCCATTTCACACTGGCTTTCTACTTTATTTACGGCCCGTTCGCGGTTCAGCCCTTGCTTGGTAAGACACACCAGGGTGTAGGTGTCCGTCCAGGTATTAGCAGACAACAGCAGGTAAAAGGTGCGGCCCGGTAAGTATTTTACTGACATATTTTAGGGTTGTCTTTTTTTCTGATCCCGGCGCTTAGCCGGTGTTCACTGGGTTTACTGCCGGCGGCCATCGCGTTTTCCAGGCGTTTATAAAATCTTCCGTTCACTTCCCAGCACTGTAATACTCCGTGCCTGTTCATGAACGCCTGGGCGGCCTGCAGCCGGTTAATCGTTTCTTTCATCCGGCCGTCGGCAAACCGATCCGGTTAGTGTGCTGGTTTGCGTGCCCGTGCTTTTATACCATAGCCGGTATGCCGCGGCGGAGGTACCGGCAGTATTGGTCCATATCTTACTCTGGTAACCGCTGGTCAGGGAAGTGATCGTAAGGGTATCAGTGTTCACGTCTTTCCATGCCAGGAAATCATTGGTATACTGCAGCAGTACATAACCACCCACTGTGCCCGATACGCGCAATACCGACGCCTGGAAGCTGGTTACTTTGCTTTTCGTGGTGGCGGTAGAGGAATTCGATGGGTTTAAATACACGATAGACGTATCGGTATTTGATGTGGTGTCCCGGCTCACAATCTTATCCACAAAGGGATCTTTAGGTACTTGCGCCGTGGCGCTGTGCGTGGCCAGGATAAACATAAATGCGGCCATCAGGGCATAAAGCATTTTTTTCATGGTATTCGTATTGAGTTTTTAGTGTTAAAAGAGGCCCCGGCAATACGCCGGGCCTTACCGGCTATCCATCACTGCTTAGAGGGTTTTATGCCAGGTCTTCGACAACCGCCCACACGCCAGAGGTGTTGCGGATCCGTCCGCCGAGGCGCAGGATCATGCTCACCACATCGCCGTAGTAACCGGCCTGGCGGGGGTTATCGAAAATATCCACTTCACCCAGGGCGCGTTCCACATGCAGTTCATGGTAGAACAGGGAGGCAGCGCGATCACCTGTCTTATCACTGGCGCCAAACGCGGTGGCCTGTTCATCCACGGCCAAGTAGGATCCGTTATCTCCGCGGTAACGTGCCACTGTGCTGCGCATGTAGATATCAAATCCCAGGTATTGACCGATTTTACCAGTCTTCAGATCAGCCACGCGCCCGATATCGGTACGCTCGGCATCGGTAAGCGATGCCAGGAAATCGCTGTAATGGTAAGCTGTAAGCAAACCCACGCGGCCGGCAGCCGGCACGCTGGCGGCATCCATGGCCAGTTTTATTTTGGAGATCTCGGCCTTATCAAATTTTTTACGGTTACCGGTACCGCCACTGATGGTGGCTGTACGGGAGGCACCGGTGGTCAGTTCTGTTTTGCCCACCAGCGGGGCCCAGTTATAGATCAGGGCTTCAATAGCTGCTTCGATCAGCGCAGCCTGGTCTTCACCCAGTACGCTCTGGCGTTTATCATACTCCAGCTCGTACTTCTCAATCTGCTCGATCTGCCGGGGCGTGGAATAGAAAGTGTCCAGGTTATAATTGATATCCGTATCAGTCCGCTTTACCGCCGTCACCGGGAAAGAAGTCTGATTTTTGGTGATGGTACTGGGCCCGCCTGTAACCGGGATGTGTACTACCTTGCCCAGCATCACATACATATCTGCATTAAAAGCCCGCTGGGCAAAAGCGTTATCCTTAAACAGGTTTTCGACAATATCTTTTGTCCAGATTTCACGGGTAACGGCCATCATGGCCACGCCTTTCGGCGCCGGGATGCAAGACGCCATCACCAGGCCCGAGAAAGTAAGCAGGGGATCCCATCCGGTAATACCGGTGAGCAGCACGCTGAAGGCTGCCAGGAAGGTCAGGGAAACAAGGGGTTTAATCGCTTTCATTTGTATAGATTTTGCTTTTTTAAAGTGGTTTTCTTAGGGTCGTGATCTGTATCGCGGAATGATCAGCCCGGGTAATCTTTTTTGAAATGTTCCTTGTACTTGGCTTTGAACAGGTCGGGGGCCAGCTCTTTAAGCCGGGGCAGCTCGCCGGATTTATCCAGCTCTGAATAGCTCTTTTTACTGAGATCCCCCAGCCCGGTTTTATCTTCGCCGTCGAGGCCGGTAACCCTGGATTCGAAAGGCTTCATCGTGGCCAGCACCGTTTTGAGGCCTTCCGGGTTCCCTTTAAACTCCGCGGAAAATGCATTTTTCATCTCCACGGTCATCTTCTTGTCATTAACGGCGACGGCCAGCAGCTCTTCTACCTGTGCGGCTTCCTGCTGTTCCCGGTATTGCTTGAATTCGTTTTCCGCTTTTTCCTTCGCGGTCTTCATGGCATCATACTGCCCGGCTTTAACAGCCAGATCCGCGATTTTTGCATTCACGGTTGCTTCATCGGCGCTCTCACCGATCTGCAGCGCTGCCAGGGAGGCAGCAGATAATGTGTGTTGTTTCATATCATTATTTTGTTGAATGAATTTTGCGGCAAACCGGTGCTGGTAATCACTCCACATCCTTTCCACGCTGGCATTCGGCACCGGCTCTTCCACCCCTTCCAGGTCATATACCTCATCCACCAGCTTATTCTGCATTGCCTGGTCGGCGTCGAACCAGTTATCCTTACCGTTCATGAATGCACTCTTGCACTCTTCCATCGTTTTGCCGGTCTTGGCTGAATAAATGGCGCACATCGTTTTTTCCAATCCGTCCAACAGGTCGGCATTTTTTCTCAGGTCTTCACTGTTGCCATAACTGGCACTGCTGGGCTGGTGCGTCATAATCCTGGCCATCTTGCTCATGCAGACCTTTTTGCCAGCCAGCGCTATGATGCTCGCCATGCTGGCGGCCAACCCGTCGATATAGGTATTGATTTCAGCCTTGCTTTGCTTCATGGCGTTGTATATCGCCAGGCCCTCGAAAACAGATCCGCCGCCGCTGTTAATGCGCACATGAATGCAGGAATATTCTTTTTCGAGGCTGCGCAGTTCTTT
>CAZEZE010000083.1:0-5291 GCA_964516445.1 uncultured Chitinophaga sp.
AAGCCAAACCCATTGAATGGGTGAAGATCCACAACCTTCCCGACCATGTTTACTTCAACCACTCCCAGCACGTAAGGGCCGGAAAGGTACAGTGCCAGAGCTGTCATGGTGAGATCACCGCGATGGACGAAGTGAAACAGGTGGCTGACCTTAGCATGGGATGGTGCGTGAATTGTCACCGGCAGACCAAAGTGGATTTCAATTATTCAACCGGCAAGGGCAACCAGTTCTACAGCATTTATGAGAAATTTCATAATGATTTCAAGAATGGGAAAATGGACAGTGTGACTGTGGCGGATATAGGGGGCATTGAATGTCAGAAATGTCACTATTAAATATGAAAATGTGAGAATGTGGAGATGTGAAAAAGAAAGACTGGTTGAAAAAAAAATGTTTTAATAAAAGATAATGCGGGATAAGTAAGAGTAACATAGGAGTGAGGCGCCAAACCGGAACCCATTTCCACATTATCACATTAGACAATAACTATGAGCCAAAACAAGTACTGGCAAAATTTCGCAGAAGTAAATGACCCGGAGAACCTTCATAAGCTCTCCCAGGATGAGTTCCGGGAAGAGCTGCCATTTGAAGGGTTTGATGACAAGGGCCTCATTGACGCCAAGGCTCCCCGCCGCGACTTTTTGAAATATCTCGGTTTCAGCACGGCAGCGGCTTCGATCGCAGCGAGTTGCAAGATCCCGGTGAAGAAGGCCATTCCCTATGCCAACAAACCGGAAAACCTGGTTCCGGGCGTGGCAAAATATTACGCCACCACTTTTGTGCAGGATGGTGATGTGTTGCCGGTTATCGCCAAGGTGAGAGACGGTCGTCCTATTAAGATCGAAGGAAACGAACTGAGCGCTTCCACGGGTGGCGGTACCTCGGCAAGGGCTCAGGCTTCGGTACTGGACCTCTATGATATGTACCGTACCAGGTTCCCGCTGCATAAAGTAAAAGATAAGTTTGAGGAAGTGCCCACTTTTGAACAATTCGACAAAATGGTGGGTGATGCGATGAAAGCATCCGGCGGTACTGTTGTATTACTTACCTCCACGATTGTTTCTCCGTCTACAAAAAACATCATTGCCCAATTCCCTAACCTTAGGCATGTTCAGTATGACGCGGTTTCCTACAGCGGTATGCTGCTGGCCAATGAGACCGGCGGATTTGGCCGTAAACTTCCCTCCTACAAATTCGATGCGGCAAAAGTGATCGTTAGCCTGGGAGCCGATTTTCTCGGCACCTGGCTCAGCCCGGTGGAAAATGCAAGAGGCTATGCCAAAGGCAGAAAGATCGACGAGAAGAACCCGGTGATGAGCAAACACTACCAGTTTGAAAGTTACCTGAGTATGACGGGTTCTAATGCCGATGAGCGGTTTACACACCGTCCGTCTGAAACGGCGGCAGTAGCCGCTGCTCTTGCGGCGGCGGTTGGAGTTGGAGGGGTTTCCGCTGAAATCGCCGATGCAAAACTGAAAGCTGCTATTGATAAAGTCGCTGCTGATCTGAAAGCACATAACGGCGAAGCGCTGGTGGTGAGCGGTAGCAATGACAAACATGTACAGGTGATCGTGAACGCGATCAATAACGCGGTCGGCGCCTATGGCAAAACGATCGACTGGGGAAGCCCGGTCAATTACCGCCAGGGAATCGACAGCGAAATGAACGACCTCATCGCGCAAATGGAAGCCGGTACGGTGGGTACCCTGTTGATCTATGGCGCCAACCCGTCCTATACCTATTACGATGCCGCCAAATTCAATGCGGCCCTGAAGAAGGTGAAAGTGACCGTTTCCTTTAATGAAAAAATGGATGAGACCACGGAGCTCTGCGAATATGTGATCCCCAATCATCATTATCTCGAAAGCTGGGGAGATGCCGAGCCCTGCAGCGGTTGTACCAGTTTTATACAGCCCACTATCTATCCGCTGTTCAAAACAAGACCCTTCCAGACCTCATTACTCAGGTGGAATGGCGACAACAAAGATTACGAAACGTATTTCAAAGAATACTGGACCGGTAAGCTGGGTTCAGAAATGGCTTTCAATAAGGCCCTGCAGGACGGGATCAGGGAAGATGCTCCTCCGGCCGTAAATGCCGGCTCTTACAACAGTAGCGGCCTTACGGAAGCAGCCGCGGCGATCAGTGCCTATAAAAAAGGTACAGGTGCTGAAGTTGTGCTGTACCAGAAGGTTTCCATCGGAACAGGTGCCCAATCAGGTAATCCCTGGTTGCAGGAATTGCCCGACCCGGTATCGAAGGCAACCTGGGACAACTATGCGATCATTTCCATCAAGAAAGCCGGAGAACTCGGTATCAAGTTGGATATGGATTATGAATATTACCCGGAGAAACCGGTCATTGAACTGACCATAGGCAAGAGCAAAGTGGAATTACCGGTACTGGTGTTCCCCGGTATGAATGCCGATACGATCGCCATTGCTTTGGGTTACGGAAGGAACGAGGCCCTGGGTGTAACAGCGGCGGGTGTGGGTAAGAATGCTTATCCCTTCGCCACTTTCAACGGTACCACCATAGACCAGTATGCCACCGGTGTTACGGCCACCAACCTGAATAAGAAGTACAAGATCGCGCAAACGCAAAAGCATAACTCTTACGAAAACCGCAAGGAAGTGGTAAGGGAGACCACGCTGGCCTCTTTCAAAAAGAACCCGAATGTGATCCCGGATGCGAGCAAGCACCTGCAGGATGCATTTTATAATAAAGCGGGAGGAAATTTCCGCAGTAATGCGACCTTGTTCCCTGATCCCAACACCCGGCAGTACGAGATCCATTGGGGCATGAGCATTGATATGAATGCCTGCAACGGCTGCGGTGCCTGTGTGGTGTCCTGTCATGCTGAGAACAACGTTTCTGTTGTGGGTAAAAGGGAAGTGCTCCGTTACCACGATATGCACTGGTTGCGAATCGACCGTTATTTTGTATCGGATGAAAAGAACCCGGATGACCTGAAGGCCGTGGTGTTCCAGCCGATGATGTGCCAGCATTGTGACAACGCCCCCTGTGAGAATGTTTGCCCCGTGGCCGCTACCAACCACAGCCAGGAAGGGATCAACCAGATGACCTATAACCGTTGTATCGGTACAAGGTATTGTGCCAATAACTGCCCGTATAAAGTACGTCGTTTCAACTGGGCCGATTATACTGGAGCCGACAGCTTCCCGGACAACCGCGACCAGCAACTCGTAGGTAAGCTGGACAATGTGATCGAGCAGATGAATGATAGTCTCACCCGCATGGTCCTGAACCCGGATGTAACCGTTCGTTCCAGAGGGGTGATCGAAAAATGTTCTTTCTGTGTACAGAAGATCCAGTCCGCCAAACTCGATGCCAAGAAAGAGAACAGGATGCTGAAAGGCGATGATGTGAGGACTGCCTGCCAGTCCGCCTGCCCGACCCATGCTATCGTATTCGGAAATGCAGTGGATAAGACAAGTTCCGTTGCCAAAATCAGGGAAGAGAACAAACAGCGCAGTTTTAGTGTGCTGGAACAGTTGCACGTGCTGCCGAATGTTACCTATATGGCCAAGATCCGTAATACGGATGAGGAAGACCATCACTGGAACGGGGCGCATGCTGCAGAAGATAACAAAGAAGCAGGCAAGGGAAATGAAGGGCATATGCCCGCTGCCACTCAACCGGCAGGAGAACATTAGAGTTTTGAACAGAGGAATGTTGAACAGGGAGGGATGAAGGGAAGAAATGAACATCATCAAAACAGGCATAGCCTGTTTGAAAAGAAAGAACAGCGTTGAAATAATATAAAAAGCTCGAAGCTCGAAGCTAACAGCTAAAAGCTAAACTAACTATGGCATTACTCAGATACGAATCACAGGTAAGACCGCCGCTGGTAGAGGGCGATAAAGATTACCACCAGGTAACCGAAGATATTTGCCGCCCGGTGGAATCCAAACCGACAAAGGCCTGGTGGATAGGTTTAATCATATCCGCTTTGGTGCTTTGCTTTGGCATTCTTTCCGTAACCATGGAGGTTATATATGGTACCGGCCAGTGGAACCTGAACAAGACCGTAGGTTGGGGCTGGGATATCACCAACTTCGTTTGGTGGATCGGTATCGGTCACGCCGGTACCCTGATCTCTGCGATCCTGTTATTGTTCCGCCAGGGATGGAGAACAGGTGTGAACCGTGCTGCTGAAGCCATGACGATCTTTGCGGTGATATGTGCCGGCCAGTTCCCGATCTGGCATATGGGTCGTGTCTGGAATGCCTTCTTTGTACTTCCTTACCCCAATACCCGGGGGCCATTGTGGGTGAATTTCAACTCACCGCTTCTCTGGGACGTATTTGCAATATCAACTTACTTCACGGTTTCTTTATTGTTCTGGTACTCCGGACTGTTACCTGACCTTGCTACCCTTCGTGACAGGGCCAAAAAGAAATGGAGAAAAATGTTTTATGGTATTGCGGCATTCGGCTGGACCGGAAGCACCAAGCACTGGCAGCGTCATGAAGCGTTGTCGCTGGTACTGGCCGGGTTAAGTACACCGCTGGTACTATCCGTACACACGATCGTATCCTTCGACTTCGCCACTTCCGTCGTTCCCGGCTGGCACACCACGATCTTCCCGCCCTACTTTGTTGCAGGAGCCATCTTCTCCGGGTTTGCCATGGTGCAGACCCTGCTGGTGGTAACCCGGAAAGTGCTGGGACTTCAGGAATACATCACCATTGAGCACATCGATGTAATGAACAAGGTGATCGTACTGACGGGTTCCATCGTAGGTATAGCCTACCTCACAGAGTTGTTTATGGCCTGGTATTCTGCCGTGGATTATGAGAATTTCGCCTTTTTTGAGAACCGTCTGAACCTGAACAGTCCTTATGGATGGAGCTACTGGATCATGATGGGCTGTAACGTGTTGTCACCGCAGATATTCTGGTTCCGTAAAATGAGAAGAAACCTTGTGGTTACCTTTTTCATGTCGATCCTGGTGAATATCGGAATGTGGTTCGAACGATTCGTGATCATCGTTACCTCGGTTTA
The DNA here is from genome assembly GCA_964516445.1 of uncultured Chitinophaga sp. Taxonomy (GTDB): domain Bacteria; phylum Bacteroidota; class Bacteroidia; order Chitinophagales; family Chitinophagaceae; genus JJ008. Next base: position 5,029 of record CAZEZE010000083.1, read on the forward strand.
CCGTGATTATCTCCCGAGCGCCTGGAGTACATATTATACTCCCACGATCTGGGAGGTCGGATTTTACATGGGAACCTTCGGGCTGTTCTTCACCTGCTACTTCCTTTTTGCTAAGTTCTTCCCGGTTATCGCGATAGCCGAGATCAAACATATCCTGAAACGGAGTGGGGATCATTACAAGGAAAAGATGGACGAAGTGGAGCACGAGAGCACGGAAGAGTTTGTGGAGAAGCACGGGCATGATCATGGGGCATAGTGGAGTC
>CAZEZE010000083.1:5391-9320 GCA_964516445.1 uncultured Chitinophaga sp.
AGCACGGAAGAGTTTGTGGAGAAGCACGGGCATGATCATGGGGCATAGTGGAGTCAGGAGTCGGGAGTCAGGAGTTCGAAGGACATAATAGTCTGAAAGTTGAAAAGAGAGTAAAGAATATTTTTTAATCATCTCCGGGTTTTGTAGGGAAACTTCAAAATTCGGAGTCTAAAAGTCCCTTTAGGGATTTAGGGTATGAGTGTAAAAAAGTTTGTTACAGGTAATTTCTACGATGAAGCGGTCCTGTTTCCCGCGGTGAAGAAAGTACGCCGGGCCGGGTACAAGATCCACGATATTTTTACCCCGTTCCCCATTCACGGCCTCGATAAGGCTATGGGTCTGCGGGACACCAGCCTGCATACTGCAGGATTCATCTATGCCATTACCGGTACGGCCACAGCCGTAGGTTTTATCACCTGGGCGCTGACGGTGGACTGGAAACTGAATTTCGGCGGCAAGCCTTTCTTTTCTTTGCCGGCCTGGATACCCATTACGTTCGAGCTTACCGTTCTGTTCGCTTCGGTAGGAATGGTGCTTACGTTCTGTTATCTCTGCCAGCTCGCCCCGTTTGTAAAGAAGGATCATTTCAACCCCCGCTCCACCGATGACACATTTGTGATGGCGCTGGAATGCACCGCCAAAACCAATGAGGAAGAAGCACTGAAATTCTTAAAGGAACTCGGGGCCTCAGAAGTACAGGTGCAATACAAGGAAACCGGCTGGTGGCTGGGTCGTTACGATAAAGACAGGATGCGTTTTGAGAAGAAAGAAGAAGCGGCAATCAATTAAATCATTCAGATAATAAGTATAGGATGAAAAAAACCGGGTTGATAATAAGTTTGGCGGTCATGGTGCTGGCGGTAAGCTGCAATAAGGTAAGGCGCAGTCCCGGCCGTACCTATATGCCCGATATGGCATACAGCAGGGCCTTTGAGACCTATGCCACTACCGAAGCGCTCCAGAAAGAGGGTATCCATTACAATGCGATGCCCGTTGCAGGAACTTTTGCCCGTGGTGATATAAACTGGCATTATCCTTACGCCAACGATTCCGTTGGATATGCAAACTCGAAAAATGTGGTCAACCCCCTTCCGAAACTGGATGCAAAACAGTATATGGAAGCGTCCCGCTTATATCTCGTTAACTGCGGAATCTGTCATGGAGAGAAACTGGATGGCAATGGCCCTTTATGGAATGGTGGTAGTGGCCCGTTTCCAGCCGCTCCCCGGAATTTACTAACGGATCCTGTTGTGGCTACCATGGCTGAAGGCACCATGTACCATTCGCTCACATACGGAAGGAATACGATGGGAAGTTATGCCTCTCAAATGACGACCGAACAGCGCTGGATGGTAATACATTACATAAAAGAGAAACAAGCGATGAGCGGAACGGCTACACCGGCCGCTCCCCCGGCCGACAGTACCGCCGCGAAAACGAAATAAAAATTTTGAAGACTTTATAAAAGAGCACTGATGACACTTAGGGAAAAGTTTACGGTACCAAAGAGATACAATATGGTTGCCATGGCGCTGATGGCCATTGGTATCCTGGCCATTATCGGCCTGTATGTAACGCATGGCTCCAGCAGTGACGAACATGAGCGGTCCCGCTTCTGGGCATCCCTGCTTCAGAACAGTGTATTCTTCCTGCTGGTAGTGAACGCGGCCATGTTCTTTATTACTGCCACCACATTAGCCTGGGGAGGATGGCAGTTGTCCTTTAGCCGTGTGTCGGAAGCCATTTCCGCCTGCGTTCCGGTCATGGGTGTGATCACACTGGCTATTTTATTGTCGATCGTATTCGGGGGGGATCATGCGATCTACCACTGGACGGATGCTGAACATGTCAAGCATGATACCATCCTTAATTTCAAGAAAGGGTTTTTAAATAAAGGATTCTTCGCCGCTGTCTCTGTGATCACAGTTGCGTTATGGTCTTTCCTGGGATGGAAAATGCGGCAGCGTTCCCGCCAGCTTGATACCAATCCCCTGCCTTCAGTTGAAGCAGCCAAAAAATACATGTGGAACGGTACTGTATGGTCCGCCTTATACCTGGTGGTATTCGCCCTTACCGTTATGTCGTCGATCCCCTGGCTCTGGCTGATGAGCATTGATGCCCATTGGTACAGCACCATGTACAGCTGGTATACTTTTGCCAGTACCTGGGTGTCTGGTATTGCCCTGATCGCCCTCTTTGTGGTTTTCCTGAAAAACAATAATTACCTGGAGCTTACCAACGAGGAACACCTGCATGATCTCGGTAAGTTCATGTTTGCCTTCTCCGTATTCTGGACCTACCTCTGGTTCTCCCAGTTCATGCTGATATGGTATGCTAACATACCGGAGGAGACTACTTATTTCGCACCCAGGGCACAGGGTATTTATAAGGGTATTTTCTGGATGATGTTCATTATCAACTTCCTTGCACCATTATTGATACTGATGAGAAGAGGATCCAAAAGGAATTATACAACCATCACCTTCATGTCGATGCTGATTATTTTCGGGCACTGGCTGGATTTCTTCCAGATGGTGCACCCGGGACCTTCGCCCGATCATGTTCCGATGCTTCTGTATGATTTCTGCGTGGCGCTGGGATTTGTGGGGCTGATCATGTACGTGACCGGAAGGGCACTGAGCCGGGCACCGCTGATCCCGCGGAACCATCCGTTCTTAAAGGAAAGTGTGATACACCATACCTGATGACCGGTTCAGGGGTTTCAGGTAAACGGGAATTTGATTTTTTGGAATTTAGATAAAGAAGTTTATGCAAACATTTTTCATCGTTGCGATTTTAGTCCTGGGCTTTTTGATCACGTTTCAGATTGCCAAGGCCAGTGAGTACGTAGCTGTTTTGCGGGGCGAAGAAAGAGCCCGGAAACAGACCAACAAGGTAAACGCCTTCCTGTTGCTGGTCTTCCTTATTGCTGGACTGATTGGTGTTTATTACTGCAATGAAAAACTGAAGGGGCATATCCTGGGAGCCCCCGCTTCAGATCACGGAGTGCTGATCGACAGGATGCTCTATATCACCATTGCGATCACATTCATCGTTTTCATCATCACCCAGGTGGCGCTTTTCTGGTTCTCTTACAAATACCAGGAATCGGATACAAGAAAGCCGTACTATTATCCGCATAATAACAAACTGGAACTTATCTGGACGGTGATTCCCGCCATTACCCTTACGGTGCTTGTCGGATTTGGCCTGTTCTACTGGTTCAAGATCACGGGTAAAGCGCCCAAGAATGCCATGGAAGTGGAAGTGATCGGCAGCCAGTTCAAATGGGAATTCAGGTACCCCGGTAAGGATGCCGTTTTCGGGAAGAAATATTACAAGAATACGGATGAGGCAAAAGGAAATCCGCTGGGCCAGCTTTGGGATGACCCGGCCAACCATGATGATATTTATATTGCCGGGGATGCCCTTCACCTCGTGGTGAACAAGCCTGTGCAAATGATCATTGGCGCCAAGGATGTGATCCATGACGTAGGCCTTGCACATTTTCGTATGAAAATGGACGCTGTACCGGGCACGCCTACCACGATGTGGTTCACCCCCACCAAAACGACAAAGCAAATGATCGAGGAAACAGGGAACCCGAATTTTGTATTTGAGATCTCCTGCGACCAGATGTGCGGCAAGGGCCACACCGGGATGCGGGGTACTATCATTGTAGAGTCACAGGAAGAGTTTGATGCATGGATGGCAGGTAAGAAACCGCAGTACCTGGCCGCTAACCCGGATAAGGATCCCGCAACGAAAAAGGATACAACAGCGGTCAAACCAGTGGCGTCACTGGTCAACGGTAACTAAGATCACCGCCGGGAAAGGCGGACCATGAAATAAAAATCAGAATCTCCGGGCCGGGGCAACCGGGGGAGGCAAAAAAGGTAAGACTATGAGTGAAGCAATGAATGTTCATC
>CAZEZE010000084.1:0-9313 GCA_964516445.1 uncultured Chitinophaga sp.
ACTTTAAAAAATACTTGAGAAAAACGCAACGTAAAGAAGACTAACTATTAGCAGAAAATGCGTAGCAGTAAAAAATCGTTCACTTACAAAATGCTGTAGAACTCAAATTAACGGTGCAAAGATAAGGATAAATCGCTGCCCGTTTGGATTTATTTCAAAAGAAAGATTTATTTAACATGCCCTCTTCCCCTTACGATGTTATTGTCGCAGGTACCGGTACCATGGGTTCCGCGGCCTGTTTTTTCCTGGCGAACCGGGGATATTCCGTATTGGGATTGGAACAGTTTGACAGCATCCCGCATGAGCTCGGTTCACATGCGGGTCAGAGCCGGATCATCCGGAAAGCCTATTTTGAACATCCCGGTTATGTGCCTTTACTGGAGAGAGCGTATACCAACTGGCGGCAGTTGGAGGAACAGACCGGTGAACAGCTGTATCATCCAACGGGGCTTCTTTATTGCGGACCCGTCGAACATGCAGTGATAAATGGAGTGAAGGAAGCTGCGGTGATGTACGGGATAAATGTGAACCCGGTTCGCGAAAAACAGGATTACCCTTATTTTAAAAGTGATGAAACGGATGAAATGCTGCTCGAACCCGATGCCGGGTTCCTCCTTCCTGAAAAAGCCATTGCATTATATGTCCGTGAGGCAGTAGCAAAAGGAGCTGTTATCAGGACAGGAGAAAAACTACTTCATTGGGAGAAAAAGAACGGGCTCATTCATATACGAACCTCCAAAGAAACCTATGCTGCAAAAAAACTGGTTATTACAGCCGGCGCCTGGGCGGCAGAAACGATCCGGGAATTAAAGATCCCGTTGAAAGTTACACGGCAACTGGTAGTTTGGGTGGAGCCCGATGAGACTTCCCGTTTCTTACCGGAGAATTTTCCCTGCTGGATGATGGCTGGTGAAAATTTCAAAGGTGTATGGTACGGCTTCCCCTTTCTTTCAGGTCCAGAATTTCCCGGTCCTGCCGGTTTGAAATTCGCACTGCATCATGCGGAAGAAGTAACGGATCCGGATCAAGTGAACAGGGCGATCACAACGGAAGAGATCAGCCGGGTAATAAATAGGGCAAAAAAGTATTTCAGTTTCGCAGACAGCCGGATGGTCACCGCAAAGACCTGTTTATACAACAATTCACCCGATGAGCATTTTATCATTGACCGGTTGCCGGGTTATGACGGGGATGTGACCATTGCCTGCGGCTTCAGCGGACACGGGTTCAAATTCGCATCTGTCGTGGGGGAATTACTTGCCGGGCTGACCATGGAGGGTAAGACAGACCTTCCGGCGGGATTCCTCGGGCTGGAGCGATTTACTTAAAATAACTATGGCTTACCGCCGGGAGGTTCCGTATTGAAAATATCTGTATTGTCTTCTTTTTTACGGATGCCGAAATTATAACGAAGGTTGATCCCGAACCGGCGTGTATCCGCGAACCTTGTACCGCTTGCATCCACGGAACCCTGCCTGATACTGAAATCATTCTTATTGGTGTAGAACATATCGTTCACACTCAAAGTCACCACCAGCTTTTCCTTCATGAATTTACGGTTGATGCTGCCGTTCAGGGCGCCGAATGAACTGAGTTCATAAAATTGCTGCTGCCCCTTCAGTCGCATGAAACCGTTGAGTGTGATCACGGAACGTTTGTCCAGTTTCAGCGTGTGATAAGTGAAGAAGGTCCAGGTGCCTCTCTTAAAGGAAAGCGGTTTGTTCTCGTACAAGCCCTGGTAAAAATTGTGGTTGTATTGTGCACCGAGCACAAAAAAATAATTACCACCGGGAGGCAGGGCACCCAGTCCCCGAAAATACCATTCCCTGTTCCTGCCGATATTATCGTACGTCCGGTACGCCACCCTGCTGCTGGTATCCGCCTGGTAGACCACATTCGTAAAAATATCCTTTGTGTCGTTGATGCCGACCGCCAGTATCGGTCTTTCATCCACGCTGATATTTGCCTCATAGTTCTGGTTGAACTGCGGCCGCAATGAAGGATTGCCCATTTCCGTGAGATACTGGTCAACATACCTTGCAAAGGGGTTCAATTGCTCATAACCCGGGCGGCTGATGGTGCGGCGATAAACCAGGTAAGCACGGAGATCATAACCGGCGATCTTCATCAGGTTCCGGCTAATGAATAGATAAGGAAACAGATCGGTCCTATGTATGGCAAAGGTCGTATCACCCGGGATCACCTGCTGTCCTTTCATATTGGTATTCTCGAGCCGGAGACCCGCTTTGACCACGAGATCCTTTCCCAGCGTTTTGGAGCCCTGCAGGTAAGCGGAGTTGATATTCTCCCTGTAATTAAATGTATTGGTACGGCTGATATCCTTTTGCCGGTTACCTGCCGGCTGTTCTTTATAGTATTCTGTCTCGCTGTTATAATTCTGGAAGGAAGCCTTGATACCGGCTTCAAGTGTGAACCTTTTCTTCATTTTCAGCCGGAGGTCGTTCTTCAGGTTGAGCAGGTGCCGGTTGTTAATACTGGTACCATCACCACCGGTAAGAAAAATGACCGGGCTGTAAAAATCAGAAGTAAATACCTGTTCTGAACTGTTCCTGCTGTAACTGTAAAAAATATCATTCTCCCACTCCGAACCGAGGGAGTCAATTTTCATAACGCCTTCCATGCCGTACCTGAAATAAGCGGAACGGCCGTCATTGTTTACGCGGTTCAGGTTACCGGAAATTTCCTGGTTGCCGCTGACCTTGCGGATGATGTTCCGGTTCTCACTGCTGTTCTCAAAGTCATTCAGGCTGCCGCTGGTGCCGATATCTATTTCCCATTTTTTCCCCGCCGGGAATACAAGGCTGTAGCCCGCAAAAAAAGTTTGACCCGGGTACACGGTGTTTGATTCCTGGTTCAGTACCGAGTCGGGTGCGAAATACCGGTCGGTCCTCATGGTTTCAAAGCTGTTCCTGCGGCTGTAATTGATGTTGACGGAGGATGTTTTTTTACCATCGTTGTTGTTCAGGGTGAATCCCGCGAACTGGTTGCCGTAGGTTCCCTGTTGCAGACCGGTATTGATGCTGCCGGTCATGCCGATCTTCACTCCTTTCCGGAGTACCACATTGACAATGCCGCCGCTGCTGTTAGCGTCATATTTGGCGGATGGGGTGCGGAGTATCTCTATCCGGGCAATGGCATTCGGGGGAAGGCTTTTAAGCATGCTGGCAATATCAGCGGCGCTCATCCGCATATCCCGCCCGTTGATCTGTACGGCGGCGGGTGTGAGACTGCTGATATAAATATTGCCATCCTGGTCTACAAAAAGTCCCGGCGTTTTTTCAATCACTTCAAAACCGCTGGTGGAAGCGGCTACCAGGTTCTCGGGTTCCACGATGGTCTTGTCATCTTCCTGCCGGATCAGTGGTTTTTGCGCAGTGACAACGACGTTCTCCAGCGTTTTTCCGGCCGGTTCGGCGGTAAAGGTGAAGGAATGGCGGTTTTCCGTTACCACGATCCCTTTTTCTATCGGGAGGTAATTCAAAGCGTTGACCCTTGCCGTGTATTGCCCGTTTTTTGGCAGGCTGAACCTGGCTATACCACTGCTGTCGGCAACTTCGGTTTTTGTTTGTGAACTGTCAGGCCTGTTGATGAGCGTTACGGTAGCAAAGGCAACGGGTTCTTTTTTTTGATTGATTATTTTCAGGATCACCGGAATGTCCTGGGCACGGGATGCAATGGCGGTTACGAGAAAGCCGGTCAGGAACAGCAGTTTTTTCAGGGACAGGTTTTTTTGTTGGTTCATGGTGCTGCAGTTAGCAGGAAGGTCAAAAGTAATGAACGAAGATCTTACCGGGGGATTTACTGCGGCAGGAGAGCCTTTTTTTAAATATTTTAACCTTTCTCAGTTTTTGATTTCCGGTGGTGCGAAACATTTGCTTCATCAATGGAATGTGTCCGGTGAATGTCCGCTTCCTTTTTGGCCAGTTCCGAGAGTTTCACATAGAATTTTTTCAGTGTTTCCAGTTCTTCCGCTGAAATATCTTCCACATCGATCAGCCGGTTGCTGGCCGTGGAGGTTGCCGCGATGAGTTCGTTCAGTTTCAGTTGCAGGGCAATCGACTCCTTGTTCTGTGTTTGCTGGATGACGAACACCATCAGGAAGGTGATGATAGTGGTACCGGTATTGATCACGAGTTGCCAGCTGTCGGAATAATGAAATATGGGCCCGGTTATGATCCAGGACGCGATCACCAGTACAGCCATGATGAAGGCAAAGGGCCGGCCGGCCGCTTTGGTAACAATGGCTGAGAATTTTTCAAACAGCAGGTTGATTTTTTTTCGCATATCGAATAATTTAGCATTAAGTATTTTCACCTTTCCACAGCAGTAAACCCGGTGTGATCATGGTACAATTTACCACTACAATCCTCAAGTTTGGTTCGATGGGAGAAAAAACCGGCTGGACCTATATCGAAGTGCCGTCGGATATCGCGCAACAGCTGAAACCGGGCAACCGCAGAGAATTCAAGGTAAAAGGTAAGCTGGACAAACATCCGGTTACACGGCTTTCCCTGATTCCCATGGGAGGTGGCTCTTTCATTTTGCCGTTGAATGCGGGATTGAGAAAGGTTATCGGTAAAAAGCAGGGAGCCATGCTGAAGCTGCAACTGGAAGCTGATAACAGCGAATTTGTCTTCAATACTGATTTTATTGCCTGCCTGGAGGATGATCCCCCGGCGAAGAAATTCTTTGAAAGCCTTACCGGATCCCACCAGCGTTATTTCAGTAAGTGGATCGACAGCGCCAAAACCGAACCCACCAAAATAAAGCGTATCAGCATGGCGGTTAACGCGCTTGCCAAAAAATGGGGCTATCCCGAAATGCTCAGGGCCTCGCAGGGAAAACCTACTTGAACGGGTTGGAGTATTTCACTTCTGTCGCGATCGTATTATCGGTAAGTGTTTTCAGGAAAGCCACCAGGGCCGCTTTATCTTCCGGGCTAAGGTTGGCCTGCCGGGGAAGCCCGTTCGGCAACCGTAGCTGCGGTGAAAGATTGGGATGATTTCTTACGCCGCTGCTGTAATGTTCCACCACCTGTTCCAGCGTGGCAAAACGTCCGTCGTGCATATAAGGTGCCGTCAGTTCCACATTGCGTAGCGTGGTCACTTTGAAAGTGGCATCCAGGTTCATGTTATTGACCACGGCGCCAAAACCCCGGTCGGTAGTGGCCAGGTCGAGCCCGTTATTCTTTTCTTCAGGCGCTGTAAATGTTTCGGAGCCATGGCAGGGGGCGCATCCGCCCAGGGGAGATAAAAAGATCTCTTTGCCTCTTGTTTCCTGGGGGGTGAAATTCGGGAAAGGCGCATTGGGCGGGGGCGCCGGTACTGCTGGTAATGTCCCGCGTCCGGCATCATATTTCGAGCGGTAGGATACGATGGAGCGGACAAACTGTGAAAGGGCGGCCGAAATTCTGCCACTCGTTACATTGGTGTCTCCAAATGCCCGCTGGAAAAGCGGGGGATAATAAGCGAGACCTTTCAGTTTGGTCTCCAGTGCGGGAAGCGTCATTCCCATTTCCACCATGTCCTGCACCGGGATCAGTACCTGATCTTCCAGGGAAGCAGCCCGCTGGTCCCAGAAGAAACGGCCATTGGGATAATATTTTGCCATTATCAGTGTCATGGAATTTCTGCCGGTAAGTCCCCCGTTGAATCCCTGGCTTTTTGCCACCGGGTCGGAAAAGGCACTGGCCTGTTTATGACAGGAGGCGCAGGATATGGTATTATTAATGGAAAGATTCTTGTCATAAAATAACACGCGGCCCAATGTTGCGCCATTGTCGGTGATTTGGTTATTACCCGGAGTGTTGATCTGGCCGATGATATTGGGTGCGTTCAAATAGGGTGGCAGGGTGATATTGGAATAATTGAAGGGCGTGGATGGCAGGTTCAGTACGGCAGCGACGGGGTCAACGGGGGGTGGGGCAGGTGCCGGGGCCGGGCTGTTGGTGCCGGAATTTTTATTGCAGGCTATAAAAATGCTCAGGGCGGAAAAACCGGCCATAAGAAAGATCTTTTGTTGGGTGGCTAACATCGTAGGGCTTTTAGGTTCGTGTTGATCTGCCGGTCGGATCATTTTCTGAAAAAATACCGGCAGGGGTCAGACCGGGACCATTATTAAAAGTTTAAAATACAACGAATTTATTCTTCATCCAACCCGGTAATTTCCTGCGCACGGATACCACTGTTTTGTGTGATAATGAACTGCTTCCTGTTTATTTCTTTTATTTGTGGTATGATAGATTCGATCCATGATATCCGTAACCCCTTCTTCATCGGCATCGCCGGCAGCGGTATGAGCGCCCTGGCCCAGTACCTGAAGGGCACAGGGAAAAATGTTTCCGGCAGCGACCGGTTCTTTGCGCCAGGAGTATATAATGAAACAAAAGAAAAGCTGGAAGCGGAGGGCATCTCCTGTTTTCTGCAGGACGGCAGCGGGATCACAACGGACACCGGCCTGGTGGTGGCTTCGGCAGCCATCGAAGATACCGTGGTGGAAATTCAGAAGGCGAAACAACTGAATATCCCCATACTAAGACGCTCTGAATTGCTGTCGCTGATCGCCGCGAGCAAAAAGACCATTGCGGTAGCCGGCACCAGCGGCAAGAGCACTACCAGCGCCATGCTTTTTGATATACTGGAACATGCCGGGATGCAACCCAGTATCATCAGCGGGGCGGGACTGGTGAGCCTGATAAAAAAAGGAAAGATCGGGAATGCAAAAGTGGGAAACGGTGACTGGCTGGTGATCGAAGCAGATGAGAGTGATGGGTCCATTGTGCAATACAAACCGGAGATCGGCCTGTTGCTGAACATTGACAAGGACCACCAGGAGATCGGTGAACTGCTGGGTCTGTTTGGCATTTTTAAAAAGAACAGTCAATCGTTTTCTGTCAACCGCGCCCATTCGCTGACAGCGGGGTTTTCACAGGAGGAGCAACAGGATTTTTCAACAGACCCTAAAAAGTATGCTGGCTATATGGCCACGGATTTCAGGCAGGAAGGATTAACGATACATTTCAAAGTGCAGGGAGTGGATTTTGAGATGAACCTGGTAGGTAAACACAATATGGAGAATGCACTCGCCGCTATCGCCGTCGCGAACGGCATCGGTGTAAGCCTGGAGGATTGCGCGGCAGCTTTGAAGAACTATGAAGGTATTTACCGCCGTCACCAGGTGTATGGGAAAAAACACGGGGTGTGGCTGATCGATGATTATGCGCATAACCCGGTGAAATGCGCGGCGGCCATCGCGGCCTGCCAGCCCATCGCCCCGAAAGTGATCGCCTGGTTCCAGCCGCACGGGTACAAGCCCACGAAATTCCTGCGGGATGAATTTGTAAAGGAGATCGCTCAGGCGCTGCGCCCGGAGGATGAGATATGGATGAGTGAGATCTTCTATGCCGGGGGCACGGCCGTAAAGGATATTTCCGCCAATGACCTGGTCAGTGATCTGAAGGAGTTGGGGAAGAAAGCCTACTATTGTGAGAACCGGGATACTTTCCTGGCCTACGTACGCCCGCATTTTACGGATGATTGCGTACTCCTGCTCATGGGAGCAAGGGATCCCTCACTGGAACAATTTGCAAAACAGGTCTGGCTGGAATTGTAATCCTACACCGCGAATTCCACCGTGTTTTCCTTGGCCACCGGCAGGAACATATACCAGCATAAGGCCATCAGAAGTCCCGGGTGGGAACCATCGGGCAGTTCCTGCTCATTCCTGAAATCAACACCGGCACTCCCATTCCTGACCTGGAGACAGCAGGTAACCAGCGGATTTTTTTTGGAATCCCTGTACAGTACCAGTTCGGCGAGTGGATTATTGTGAGTAGTATAAAAGTAGCGTTCTTCATTCACGATGATAAAATCTTCGCCGTTCTCCTGTCCGAATTCCCCGATCTTGATCCCGTATTCGTTCCGTATCACTTTTTTGTTGCGGCGGAAACCCTCGTTACGAAGCTGGAAAACCCTTTTTTCCCTGTTGCATTCGATGCGGACCGAATGGGAAAAGGAATTGTAAATAAGTGTAAGTTCTTTTTTGTCGCCGGTGAACAGGTGGTAAACTTCATGTTCCGGAGTCGACTTATCGGCTTCCCATCTCATGGTAATAGGTTTTGGTGAATGAATTCGGTTCAAAAATTACTAAGGAATCCGGGGGCAACAAGCCGATAACTTAAATTTAATATTAACTTCATATTGAGGCTGTTTTTCGTGTAAAACCGGGGGAAAACCGGGGTTTAATTCACATTTTTGCCTTACCAATTTAAAACTCAATGATGGGAAAGCTTACGGAAAGGGAGATCGGGTTCCTTGAAAAGGCTATTGAGCTGGCCCGGAATGGCATGAAAACCGGGCAGGGTGGTCCTTTTGGCTGCATCGTGGTGCAGGGTGATACCATCGTGGGAGAAGGTTGCAACAGGGTCACTTCGTCCAACGATCCCACGGCCCACGCTGAAGTGGTGGCGATCCGGAACGCCTGTGAAAAATTGGGCACTTACCAGCTTTCCGACTGCGAGATCTATACGAATTGCGAACCCTGTCCCATGTGCCTGGGAGCCATTTACTGGGCGCGGCCCCGGAAAGTGATCTACGCGAACACAAAGGAGCAGGCCGCGGCCATTGAGTTTGATGATGCCTTCATTTATGATGAGATCAATGCCCCGCTGGATAAAAGGAAGATCCCTTTCATTCATTACCCGCACCCGGCTGCCAGGCAGTTATTTGAGGAGTGGGATAAATGGGAAGGCAAGACAAAGTACTGATCAGGGATTCAGCAACCGCCTGATCACCACATAGGAGAGTACGATCAGCAGGAGAAGGATCAGGATGGAGATATAGATCCAGGGCTGGTCCTTCAACCGCATCTTCTCCCGGCGCTTTTTCTTTTTTTCGGTTTTCTTCTTCAGGTCACGGTTCAGCATTTCCACCATATACTGTAACTGTTCCTTGTCGTTGAACTGTTCCAGTCCTTCCGCCGCGTCTTCGTTGAATTCATCCTTGAGCAATTGTTTTTCTATTTCATGCTTCTGGGGTTCAGACAGCTTGCCCTGCAGGTAACGCAACAGTGTTTCCTGGTCCACTTCGGAAGAGAGTTTGGATAATATGTCTTTCAGGTCACCCGGCATTTTATTTTCGGTTCGATTGCTCCTGCAATTTTCGTTCGATCAGTAATTTAAGGTTTCGTTTCCCGTTCTGGATATAACTTTTCACCTGCAGCATGCTGTAACCGGTTGCCTCGCTCACTTCCTGGTAGCTTTTCTTTTGGAGGTAAAACAAAGTTACACATTGCT